>DASVHX010000287.1:0-3361 GCA_036382355.1 Bacteroidales bacterium | reverse complement strand
TGTAACCATAGCCAATTTCAGCCATTGCCATTGCTTCAGCTATTTGGTCTTTATTTTTTTGCGACTGTAGCAAAAGCTTTTGGGCATTTTGCATATCCAATTCCGGATTAGACTCACTTATAGAATATAAATCGTTAATTAAATCAATACGGATGTTATCATCTTTTTCTACAGCAATTTTTCGCAGCTTAACATCAATGCTATCACTTTGAGAAAAAGCAGAAGTGATGCATACTAAAAGGCCAAAGAGGATTGGTAATTTTTTCATGTGTCTGATTATTTATAATTTCCTTCAAACCTCAGGTTCAGCTTGTGTAACAGTAAGAATTTCAAGCGACAAGTCTTTTCTTTCTTTCATTGCAGCTTGCACAATGAGAAATAAAATAATTGCCAGCACGGCAAACAGTGCTTCGATGTTCAGCATTCCCGTTGATCCCCACCGGGCGTGTGCCCATCCTTCAATATATATCATTAGGTAAATGGGTGTGTTGGAAAGTGCCGCATAGATATTGTATTTGGTTGCGGCAGCACCTTTACCTATAACTTCCAAAATAAAAGCTGTAAAGGCGGCCCATGTTAATCCCAGGGCGACAGCATAAACCGAAGTCCAGATGATATACATATTTTCAGTTTTTGGAGAATAAGCCATCCCAACGGCACACAATGCGCCGATTAATCCAAATAATAAATAAGCGTTCTGGCGTTTCATCCGGTCGCAAATCCATCCTCCAATCAGGCATCCAAGAGCAGAAAATAATCCTCCCATTACACCTGTCACCAATGCAACGGTATCGGCACTCGCATTCCAGTCTATAGCAACTGCAGGCCACAAATTTTGTGCAGCTCCGGTGCCCAGTGTTAAAAAGGCAATGAGCATGGCCAGAATTCCCATCTTTGTTTTTAATATGCTCCAGACATCTTTAAAGAGATTCCGGTACGTTTTGGTCATACTAAGATCGCGGATTGTGGACTTCGGCTCTTTTAAAAACAAAAGCCCGATACTGCAAAATAAACAAGTTAAGGCAAGTATGGCTGCGACCATCCATTCCTCCGGCAGCCGTTGTGCCAGCCATAGTCCGGCGCCTCCGCCTAAACCAGCTCCTCCAAGATTTCCTGCATTCCAAAAACCACTGGCACGTCCTTTTAATTCTTCCGGAACATCATAAGCCATAAGGCCCTGAGTTGACATCCCTAAAAAAGTGACCATGAAATTGGCAAAAATCACGATGACTGTTAAAAGTGGTAAACTGGATTCTTTGACAGGAAGAATACCTGTAGCCAGGATTCCCAATGCGCTTGCTACATTGGCAATCAGGTACCATTTCTTCAAGGAGAGCGTAGAGTCTACTAGCGGCGCCCAGATAAATTTGAAAATATGAGGAAGAAAAATTATTGCAACCAAAGCAGCGACTTTATCTAAAGGAATTCCTCCTTTCGAATAAAGATAAGCGAGTGTTACAGTTACATACCCTGACATGATCCCAAACGGGAGTAACAGTAAGGTGAATACCGAAGGATGCACCGGGGTATGGGTTCCTGCGGATTGGGATTGGATGGCATTGTTTGTTTTCATATTGCCTGTTGATTTTTTCGCTTTATCCTTTGGGTACATCTAACTTCAACAACGATTTATTTTA
Source organism: Bacteroidales bacterium (assembly GCA_036382355.1). Lineage (GTDB taxonomy): Bacteria > Bacteroidota > Bacteroidia > Bacteroidales > DASVHX01 > DASVHX01. Next base: position 1,724 of record DASVHX010000287.1, on the reverse strand, counting down.
TCCTTGTATAAGTTTCAATCAGAGTGACTTTGTTGTTTTTAATAGTGGTTTCTACAAACATATCAGGTGACTTAAATTCACCCTCAATTTTATAAGATGCCTTTTCATAATTTGAAACATCCTTAAATGGAATATATTTATATTTAGTCTTTGAAATAAACCAGGTTGCATTTATATCAATATCCTGATCCATTCCTGAAGACAGTTCCACATAAATACTTTTATCCGTAAGTTTGTCATATCCCTGAAGGAATTTCCCTTCTGTAACCGTTTTCCCATTAGCCACTGTTTTATAATTCCCTTCCAATCCGGTTCCATAAGGTTTCGCATCCCAGAAAAAAGTTGTGTCTTTAGATTCCTGAACTTTCCAGGAGCCAACAAACTGTTTCATTAATTCCACCTGGTTGAGTTTTGCCAGCGTGGTTTGTGCCTGTATCCCATTAGTGTATAGCAACAGGAAAGCAACAATCATTGTGTTTAAATAAGATGTTCTCATTTGATTTGAATTTAGTTAGTGTTTAATTGAAAATAAATTTCTCTTTGATTAGCATGGGTTTATTCCTTCCTCAAACCTTATTTTCCTTCCAATTGCTTAATTCTATCCCACTGGCTTTTTGTCACAGGATGCGACAGCATGAGTTAATTATTTAATCATCATAAGCGATCCTATAGTTACTATTCCTTCAAACAAATAACCAACACGAATATTTTCATTTTCAGCATGCTGGTTATTATCATAGTTGGTTATAGGAACTATAATAGTTTTAGCATCCAGATATTTTTCAAATAAATCTAACGGGAGACTACCCCCCATAGTTGGCTGCAGTACAATCTGGTCTTTGGTTGTAGTTTTAACTGCAGCAACAACCTTTTCAATGATGGGCAGATCCATGGACGTACGCTGAGCATTTATTCCATGCTCCTGAGGTATTACTTTTATGATTTTTGCATATTTTATTCTTTCTTCATCTGCAGGTTCATGATCGGTAATGTAGTATCCCTGTGCTTTAATATGATCTATTACTTTTTGCTGCTGCCTCTTCCAATCGTTACCTAATACCAGCCTTAAGTCAAGAACCGCGGTTGCGTAAGTCGGTATTTGATTGGATGCCAATTTACCAACATTACCGCTTTGCATACCGTTGATGTTTAACGCGGGCTGGTTGATAGCCTCACTTAATGTTAATCCCTGCATTTCAACGCCACTTATTCCCAGTTCTTTTTTCATTTGTTCATCAACTGAAGGCACTTCGTTCAAGGCTTTTCTTTCTGAAGGGCTTAATGGTATCACATCGTCGTAGAATCCTTTTACTGTCACTCTTCCGTTTTCGTCTTTCATAGAAGCTAATAATTTCGCCAGCATCATGGCAGGGTTAGGGGCCCAGTTACCATAATGGCCGCTATGCAATGGCCTTTTTGAAGCATATACAGTAAGATCAAGATGCGTATCGCCACGAGCGCCAAATACGATTTCCTTTTGTCCTGTTTGGAAAACAGGATCGTCACAAATAATCCACAGATCAGATTGGAGTAACAAACGGTACTTTTCCAGAATTTCATCAAGATGTGTCGAACCGGCTTCTTCTTCTCCTTCAAAGAAAAATTTGAGATTACTGCCGGGGATTAACCCGCTTTTATGGATGGCATCCCAGGCATTAAGAATAGCATCTACACCTGCCTTATCATCGGAAGAACTGCGGGCATAAATTCTCCATTTGTCATTA
>DASVHX010000286.1:0-15041 GCA_036382355.1 Bacteroidales bacterium | reverse complement strand
TTTTTCTTGTTAAAATTGAAATATTTAAATATTCAATGTTTATCGTTTCAGAAAAATACTATCTTTGCACCCGCTTTGCCCAGGTGGTGAAATTGGTAGACACGCCAGCTTGAGGGGCTGGTTTCCTTATGGATGTGCAAGTTCGAGTCTTGTCCTGGGCACCAAAATTGCAAAGAAAAAAGAGATCCATCGGCCCGGATGGTGAAATTGGTAGACACGCTAGTTTCAGGGACTAGTGACCTTACGGTTGTGCAGGTTCGAGTCCTGTTCCGGGCACAATAAACCCCGCCAGACATATGTTTGATGGGGTTTTCTGTTTTTGGCCGGAATGGATTTACACGGGAAAGTAGATAATTAAGGACCGCTTAGCCTTCATCCATCATTTCACATCCCCCATTCTAAGCAGGCAGTGCATTAAACTGTCGCGCCAATAGGGAATTTCTATCATAAATTTTTCTTTCAGTTTGGATTTGTCTAAAACGCTGTAAAAAGGCCTGGTAGCTGGTAATGGGTAGTCTTTTGTACCGATAGGATTTATTCTGCATTGGAGACCCGAAATTTCGACAATGGCTTTCGCAAAATCGTACCAACTGGCCACACCTTCATTCGAATAATGATAAACTTCAATACCGTTGCCTTCAGATGCCTGAGGTATTATGGTGAGGATTGTTCTTGCCAGATCCCGCGCGTATGTTGGCGTTCCAATCTGATCAAAAACGATATTCAATAAGTCACGCTCTTTCCCATATTTGAGAATGGTTTTTACAAAATTGTTCCCAAATGCTGAATAGAGCCACGATGTGCGGATTATAATTGCTTTGGCAGCATACTTTTCAACAGCTTGTTCTCCTGCATATTTGGTGCGCGCATAAGCAGAAACGGGATTTGTTTTATCAGTTTCCTGATAAGGCGAATAAGCTTTTCCATCGAAAACATAATCTGTGGAGATATGAATCATCAGCGCTTTATGCTTAGCGGCTGCCTGGGCAAGGATGCCAACTGCCGTGGCATTGATAAGATAAGCCAGCGTTTCGTCCGATTCAGCCTTGTCCACGGCAGTGTATGCGGCACAATTGATAACAACATCCGGTTTATTGTCTGCAAATAATTCACGCACTTTTGCAGCATCGGTAATGTCCAGCTCTTCAACATCAGTGTATAGAAAGTCGAATTGAGGAAACTCACTAGCTAGTTCCCTCAACTCATTGCCCAATTGTCCTTTTGATCCGGTTACCAGTATTTTCATTTAATAAACGTTGTTGTCAGATAATGGAAGAAAAGTAATCAATCGTTTTGATCAGGCCTTCGTTAAGTTGAATTTTCGGCGACCAGTCCAGTTCCTTTTTTGCCAGATCAATATTGGGCTGGCGTTGCGACGGATCATCAGGAGGAAGTGGCATTCTTACAATTTTTGATTTTGAGTTGGTAAGTTTGATCACCAGTTCAGCTAATTGCAAAATGGTAAATTCATTCGGATTTCCGATGTTTACAGGCCCGGTGAATTCTTCCCGGGTAGCCATCATGCGGATCAACCCTTCAATCAGATCGTCAACGTACTGGAAACTACGCGTTTGTGAGCCATCGCCGTAAATCGTAATATCCTGTCCCTGCAATGTCTGCACAATGAAATTAGAAACAACCCGGCCATCATGAGGATGCATACGCGGACCATAGGTATTAAAAATCCGGACGATTTTGATGCGTACTTTGTTTTGCTTATGATAATTGACAAAGAGTGTTTCTGCCGAGCGTTTCCCTTCGTCGTAGCAGGAGCGTTCGCCGATAGGATTAACATGTCCCCAATATGACTCAACTTGCGGATGTACCTGGGGATCGCCATACACTTCACTGGTGGAAGCCTGTAAAATCTTTGCTTTTATCCGCTTAGCCAGGCCCAGCATGTTAATGGCTCCCATCACGGAAGTCTTCATCGTTTTTATGGCATTGTATTGATAATGAATAGGCGATGCCGGGCAGGCGAGGTTATAAATCTCATCCACTTCAATAAAGAATGGCATCGTGACATCGTGGCGGATCAGTTCGAAAAATGGATTACTCATCAGATGCACAATATTCTGCTTCTGGCCTGTAAAATAGTTATCAAGGCAAACCACTTCATTTCCTTCTTTCAGAAGCCGATCACATAAGTGCGATCCAAGAAATCCTGCGCCGCCGGTAACAAGTACCTTTTTTTTAATCATGATGATTGTGTTTATTTTTGCAAAAAGTGATTCATGAAATTTTAATAATTACAGTGAAAAGCAATTACTGCTTGATTACTGAATTAAGGTGCCTGATTTATTTTCATCCTTTAGTGTTCAAGACTTTGAATATCGAACTTAGCGCAGCGTTCTCATGAGCGAAGTTAATAATATCAATTATTCTCCTCTTTCTTTGATTTTAAAAGGTGTTCATGATATCGCTTCGCTTAGTTAACGAATGATGATTTTAGACGAAACTGAAAATGGAAAATCAAAAATCGTTAATCCTTGTTCTTAAATCAATATCTTTAATTTTAATAACAGGCACTATTTATTATTAGTATTTATGCCTATACAGAAATAGTTAAAGCCTTTGCGCTTCATTTCCGCTGGTTCATAAATATTTCGGCCGTCGAAAATTACGGGTTCATTCAGCAATTTGCGGACAATATTGAAATTAGGAAATTTAAACTCCGGCCATTCCGTAATCAGCATCAGGCAATCGGCATCTATCAGGGCTTCATATTGATCCTCGGAGTAAACAATCTTATCGCCGAGCTTATGTTTGGCTTCGTTCATGGCCACAGGATCGTAAGCTTTTACATGTGCCCCGGCTTCCAGTAATTTCTTAATGATAACCAATGATGGCGCTTCGCGCATATCATCCGTTTGTGGTTTAAAGGATAATCCCCATAGCGCAACAGTCTTTCCTTTAATATCACCATTATAATATTTTAGGAGTTTTTTGAACAGAACTGCTTTCTGATCCTGGTTTACAGCTTCAACGGCTTTGAGGACACGGAGCTCATAATCAAATCCTTCGGCTGTACTGATGAGGGCCTTAACATCTTTTGGGAAGCAGGAGCCTCCATAACCGATGCCCGGGTATATAAACTTGGTTCCAATGCGGGAATCGGACCCAATACCTTTTCGTACCATATTGATATCAGCGCCAACAATTTCGCATAAGTTAGCGATGTCGTTCATAAAGCTGATCTTGGTAGCTAACATGGAATTAGCAGCGTATTTAGTCATTTCTGCTGAAGTTATATCCATGAAAATTATGGGATGACCATTCAGCGTGAAGGGTTTATAAAGGCTTTTCATGAGTTCTTCTGCCCGGGGCGAATCAAGACCAACAACTATGCGGTCGGGTTTCAGAAAATCATCAATAGCGGCTCCTTCTTTCAGAAATTCAGGGTTGGATGCAACATCAAAGCCGATAGACACACCACGTTTGTCAAGTTCTTCCTGCAAAGCTAACTTAACTTTTTGCGCTGTGCCTACAGGTACCGTGCTTTTAGTTACAATGAGCAGGTAGTCTTTCATATGCTTTCCGCAATCGCGCGCAACGCTTAAAACATACTGAAGATCTGCACTGCCGTCTTTATCTGGTGGAGTTCCAACTGCAGTGAATAGTACTTCGCAATCCTCCAGGGCTTCTGCTATGCTTGTTGTAAATTGTAACCTGCCTTTTTTCATGTTCCGGTGCACCATTTCTTCGAGGCCCGGTTCGAAGATAGGGATAATCCCGTTTTTGAGGTTTTCGATTTTCTGCTTATCAATGTCGACACACATCACATCAATGCCTACTTCGGCAAAACATGTTCCGGTTACCAAACCGACGTATCCACTTCCTACAATTGCAACTTTCATGATTTAAAAGCTTTGGTTTATTTAATGAACAAATATAAAGATTCATTAATGAATGATTCAAAAAATAAAGAAGGAGTTACTCCCTTAAGATTTCGCTCCCATGTTGTAGTTTTACTTATGCGAACATAAAACAACTTGGACAAAAATACGGAAATTAAATTTGCCGGATAGCCGATTTCCAATCAGGTAATCAGTATTATTGATGCACTTAGTATAAAAAGCTTTATTAACAAGCATAATTTAGTCCATAACAATAGAGTATTTAAGCTAATGCTCATTTTCCTGCATGCATTTATAAGCTGCTTTTCGATGCATAGATTCAACACCAAAAGCCCTGGCAACTGATTGCCAAGGCATTTCATGCAGATAAATTCAACTGGATTTAGAAGGGCAGGTCGTCGTTAGCGCTTTCGCCGGCAGGTGCTGCATCAAAAGTGCCGGGACCCTCGGATTGCGGTGCGCCCGGGTTTGAAGCCCCCATCTTTTCGATCTTCCATGCGCGAAGGTCGGTATACCACTTACCATTGTATTCGCGCGACTGAACATCAAAGGAAACCTTAATCATTTCGCCTACGCCAACACCGGTAAGTTCAGCAGTTTTATCGCCCCAGGCGGAGAGACATATTTTCTTTGGAAAATTATCTGTCGTCTCAATTACGAAATCTCTTTTTGTCCAGGTTGTTCCATTTTTGCCGGTTCCACTCACTTCGGGAAGGAATTGGGATAGTTTTCCGGATAATTCAAGTGCCATATGATTACTTTTTACGGAACGAAATTAATAGACTTTTCACTTGGTTTAGGATGTCAGCGGAAATATTTATTAACAAAAAGCATAACGCCACTCCAGAATACATCATGTAACTTTAGTTTTATAGAGCTGCGCAATGAGCATTCCCGTCAGCATGAGCGCACAACCAGCCAATGCCCGGGCCGATAAATGTTCGTCAAGTATCATCCATCCGCCCAAAGCTGCAAACACGGTTTCGAGGCTCAGGATAATTGCGGCGTGCGATGGATGCGCCTTTTGCTGCGCAACTACCTGGAGCGTGTAAGCAATACCTACCGATAGAATACCACCATACAGGATTGGGATTGACGCCTGCAAAATGGATGATAAAGTAATGGTTTCTGTTATCAAAGCCACGCAAATACTGGCTATTGCACATAAAGCGAATTGCAGGGCAGCAAGTTTCAAAACATCCACACGTCCCGAAAAATGATCTATAACCTGCACATGAACTGCCCAAAGAAAAGCGCTCAGAAAAACAAGGAAATCTCCATTCGATAATTTAAAGTTACCGGTGATACTCAAAAGGTACATTCCAATAATGGCCAGCAATGCTCCAACCCATATCGCATTTCCGGCATGCTGCTGTTTGAAAATTCCTATTATAGGTACAATAATGACATAAAGGCCTGTGATAAAACCAGCTTTGCCCGCCGTGGTTTGGGTAATACCAACTTGCTGAAGTGAAGCACCGCCAAAAAGTACGACACCGGCAATTATTCCGGCCAACCAGAATGAAATGGGTTTCGATATTGAGGTATTGTTCTCTTGTGTTTTCTGCACTTTTCTGCGCCAGGCAATAAAAGGAACAAGCACCAGGCTGCCAAGCGCAAAGCGAATACCGTTATAGGTAAACGGGCCAATATATTCCATGCCTGCACGCTGCGCTACAAAAGCAAAACCCCATATTACCGCTGTAATTAACAATAACGATTCCGATCGGATATATTGGGTGATGCTATTCTTCATGGAAATTTTCTGTTGGTCAAAGGTAGGGAATATGCACAATGCCTGATCATGAAGTGGATTGACCGATGTTTTTTAGTTTTTGCAAAGGAAGCATAACTATATTCCTGTAAAAGCAAATTATAAATCATACAGGTAGTCTTTAAGAAACATTACATTTGCTTGCATCAACCAAATAAATTAAGTGAATATCTCGAAATAACTTATCCGATCAATTTTTCAATTATACTTAAATTCAATCTTATTCAATCTTGAGTCCACTCCGAAAACTAAAAAATGAAGAAATGCCACTAAGACATCAAGACACTAAGGCGCACAAAGCATTGATATACAGAAGTATATTCTAGTGAAACTTTGAGCCTTTGTGCCTTTGTGGCAAAAAAAGACTTTTCGGAATGGACTCAATCTTATAACTTTATACTTTATAAACTTTATAACTTTATACTTACTAAGCAATGCCCAAAAGACTCCTTCTTATCAGCAACTCGACTAACGCCGGCGAAGATTACCTGGGATGGCCGCGCCAGATCATCAGTAATTTCTTTTCAGGTACCTGGGTAAAACGGATTCTTTTTGTGCCTTATGCCGGTGTGAGTGTCAGCTACAACGATTATACTTCCAAAGTTCAGGAAGTATTTGAAAAACTTGGGCTCGAAGTTTATTCAATCGACAATGAACAAAACCCGATAAAAGCCATACACGAAGCTGAAGCCATTGCTGTAGGTGGAGGAAATACATTTCATCTTGTGTATATGATGCATAAGCTTGGATTGATGGATACAATCTTTGAAAAAGTGAATACAGGAACACCATTTATTGGTTGGAGTGCTGGGGCCAATGTAGCCTGTCCATCAATGAAAACCACCAATGATATGCCGGTGATAGAGCCTGAGAGTTTCAATTGTTTGAACCTGGTTCCTTTTCAGATCAATCCGCATTACCTCGATACTAATCCTTCCGGCCACGGCGGCGAAACACGTGAACAACGTATCCGGGAATTTCTGGTGGTTAATCCCGAAATAACTGTTGTAGGTTTAAGGGAAGCAACTGCCCTGCTCGTGGAGAGACATACTGTTCAATTGCTTGGCGAAAGGCCTGCCCGGATTTTCCATGAAGGAAACGGGACCAGGGAAATGGAACTTGGGGCCGATCTCTCATTCCTGCTCAGATAATTTTTAGAGGCAAGTTTTCTATTTAAAAGTATAACGTATAGAGAAAGCGATTCCGTCGCCCCAGAATCCGGATGGGGATGTAAGGTTGAAAGCAGGTTTCCAGTCGAGTCCGATATTAACCGGCAAATCGAAAGTATATTCCAGTCCAATGATGCCATCAATCCCGATAGCGGTGTAACTGTTTCCGTCATTTACCCAATGGTCGCTATATCGTGCGCCCCAACTGCCGATATGCCCGCCAACACCATAAAACCAATCAAGGCCTGGCGTTTCGAAGGCTATCTGTTGTTTTTAATAGAGGCCGGCAATGTAAAAGCCACCATATTGTGTGGCCAGAATTCCTTCAATAGCCGATCCGCGATCGATAAAATGTTTTACTGTGATGCCCTGGTATGGCCCAAGGCGAAAACCTAAGCCGGTCTTATATTCCTGGGCTTTAGATATGGAAATTGTTAAGATTGAAAATGTTAGAATAAATAATAGCTTACTTGCATTCATAATTTAGTGGAATTGGTTTTAGTTAATGATTAGTATGTGATTGAATTAATTTAATTTTTTTCAAGTTTAATAGCGAAAAATTATCGGATAAATTTTGAAACGACTACAAAATGTGCTAAGAATTTTCGTATTTTTATCTAAAGAAATTCTCATAATGTTAAACCATAATACAAAAGATTATGCCATTCACATTGCCATTACTTCCGTATGATTATGAGGCCCTTGAGCCACAGATCAGCAAAAAAACCATCGAGTTTCACTATGGTAAGCATCACCAAACCTATGTGACTAAGCTAAACAGCCTTATTCCGGGCACTCCGTTTGAACAGGCAACTTCTCTTGAACCGTTGGTTATGAAAGCCGAAGGTCCCATTTTTAATAATGCAGCCCAGGTGTGGAACCACACATTTTACTGGGAAGGTTTTTCGGCCCGCAGGAACACATCTCCTCCAGGGAAGTTGCTCGATCTTATCAACCGCGATTTTGGCTCATTTGAAGCCTTTCAGGTCAAGTTTGCCGAAGCCGGTACTAACCAGTTTGGTTCGGGCTGGGCATGGCTGGTGGCTAAACCTGACGGAAGCCTTGCCATTACGGCAACATCAAATGCTGCGAACCCAATGCGTGATGGCCTTCGCCCGCTGTTAACCTGCGATGTGTGGGAACACGCCTATTACCTCGATTATCAGAACAGGCGACCTGATTACATCAATGCATTCTGGCAATTGGTAGATTGGGATCTTGTTGGAAAGCGACTGGGATAAAGGCAGCATCTCAAGTTATTCTATTTACAAGATAAATTTGTACCTTTTGATTTAAGAGAGGGTAGATGAAAGAATCATCACCAAAATCAAATGGCCCGAGCCTACGGCTCTCAATGCATATGACCAGTTTTATAAGGACGGACTAAAGTCCATCCATACAAAATGAAGCGAGCCTACGGCTCTGACATAAACGGATAAATTCCGTAGGAATGATTCATTTTATAGCTCCGGATTTTAATCCGGTGGAAAATAGACGATAACAATACAAAGAGAGTTCCATAGGAACGATACATATAATAAACAAGAAGTCATGGCAAATACATATCATCAAGTTTATATTCAGTGTGTTTTTGCGGTAAAGTACAGAGAAGCTGTAATTGATAAAGATTGGCGACCAACATTGCTTGGTGTAATTGGTAATCTAATCAATGAAACCGGATGCAAGACAATTATTGTAAATGGCATAGAAGATCATATTCACTGTTTCTTAGGATTAAAACCTGTGGTTTCTATTTCTGCGTTAATGAAAACGGTGAAAGCTAAATCATCAAAGTATATCAATGATCATCAATTGACAAAAAGAAGATTTGAATGGCAGGGAGGATATGGCGCATTTTCATATAGTCATTCCCAGATTGATCAGGTATATAAGTATATCACTGATCAAAAGGAAGATCATAAGAAACTTACGTTTAGAGAGGAGTATCTGGAGTTTTTGGAAAAATTCGATGTGCCTTATGACGAAAGATATATTTTCATCGATATGATTTGATATGTGCCGAGCCTACGGCTCTCAATACAATTCTTGTCGTGTTTTTATCGGATGGAATAAATTCCATCCTTCCAAAATGAGGCGAGCCTATGGCTCTAAAATTCAACCCAGATGGAACATTCTGTTACTTGTACCTTATAAATTTTAGCAGTTTATAACTGCTAAAACAATAAAACCCATTAGCAGGGTATTCCCAGTTTCCTCGGCTCAGTCTCTGCTGGTGAAGAATATTGTAGCAATTCCAAAACAGGTAATTAAAGCTGGCTTATTTCATAGCCGGCTTTTTTTACGGCTTCCAGGATTGATGCAGCTTTATCCGGCGAAGTTTCAACTTCCAGAATACGATCCGGCACTGTCAGATCTACCTTCCATTCGCCGACACCTTCCAGTTTCTCAAGGCCTGGTGTTATAGCTGCAATACAACCACCGCACTTGAGATTTGTTTTAAACTTAAGTGTTTCCATTTTTAATCTTTCTAATTATTCAGTTAGTGAATATTTCAAAATAACTTACCCGATCTATTCTTAAATTATTCTTAAATTCAGTCTTATAACTTTATGAACTTTATAACTTTATGAACTTTATAACTTTATACTTACTTAGCAATTGGTGAGCTCGCATATTTCATCTTCCTGTTCTATTTCAACAGTAGTATGTTGTATCCCAAGGATCTCAAGACAATTTCGGATATCGAGTTTCAGCTTTTGGGTTTCTTGTAAAGTCATATTGCGGGCCACTGTAATATGTACGCTTAACACATGGTAAAGACCATCCATCGACCAAAGATGAAGATCGTGAACACCGGTGACATCATTGATCGCAAGCAGTTTCTTTTCAATATCAGCAACCGCAGTTTCCTCCGGAGTGCCCTGCAGGAATATGCGCAGCGTGCTTTTCAGGTTTTTGAAAACATTCCAGAGAATATAGATCGTGATGATCAGCGATAATAATGGATCGAGCAGCGGCACATCGTAAAACATCATTACAATGCTTACGATAAGAACGGCAGCCCATCCTAATACATCTTCGAGCAGGTGGAGTGAGATGACTTTTTCGTTCACCGAATCGCCTTTTTTCAATCGCCAGGCTGCAATTCCGTTTATGGTGATCCCAATCAGCGCAAAGTAGAACATGCCTTGCGTATGGATGGGTACCGGATTAAATACCCGGGGAATAGCTTTTGAAATGATGAAAACAGAGCCAATTAGCAACACCATCGAATTGATGAGCGCGCCAAGCACCGAAAATCGCATATAACCAAATGAAAACAGCTTATCGCGCTGCCGGGCGGATAACCTTTGGAAATACCAGGCAAGGCCCAGCGACAGCGAATCGCCAAGATCGTGAAGCGCGTTGGAAAGTATGGCTACACTATTGGTGAAGAAACTGCCGGCAATCTCCAGCAAAGCAAACAGCACATTGAGGAAGAAAGCCATGCGGATGCGGTTTTCGCCTGTTTGACTTGACTGGTTATGATTATGGTTATGATCGTGCGACATACATTCAATCAGATTTTAACAGAAAGCAAACGCAGACTGTTTACGACTACAGATACCGAACTCATTGCCATTGCAGCTCCTGCTATCATTGGGCTGAGCATCATCCCGTTGATGGGGAACAGCACGCCGGCTGCCAACGGAATGGCTATAATGTTGTATGAAAATGCCCAGAAAAGGTTCTGCCTGATCTTCCGGATAATGGCTTTGGACAGTCGAAATGCCGCAACTGCCTGCTTCAGGTTGCTACCCATCAGCGTGATACCGGCACTATCAAGCGCAATATCGGAACCTTTTGCCATGGCAATTCCAACATCGGCCTGGGCCAGCGCGTATGAATCGTTTATGCCATCGCCAATCATGGCCACGGTCCGGTTTTCAGCCTGCAGTTTCTTGATGAAATCACCTTTTTCATGTGGAAGAGCGCCGGCAATAACCCGTTTAATACCTGCCTGTCCGGCGATAAAGTTTGCAGCTTCGGGCTGATCGCCGGTAAGCATGATCACTTCGATACCCATATTGTTGAACTCGATAACAGCTTCGGCAGCACCAGGTTTAAGTGTGTCCGACATCCCGATAAGGGCCAGTAATTCGTCGGAGTTACCTACAAGGATCAGGGTGCGGGCTTTAGTTTTAAGTTCACTAATCAAATCTTTAGCTTGTGAGTTGATCGGAACATTCATATCCCTCATATAGGCTTCGTTTCCGGCAAAGTGAGACTTAGCACTTATTTCGGCCTGCACGCCGGCACCACGTTTTTCAGTAAAACCGGTTACTGAAGTTTCTGCATTTATTATTTCGGGAAATTCTGCCTTAAGGTATTTGCATAAAGATTCGGCCAATGGATGCTGCGATCGTGTTTCGAGTGAATAAACTATTGATGCCAAATCCTGCGGCGATCGGTCACCGAACCACTTAATATCTGATACCAAAGGCTTTCCCATCGTAATAGTACCCGTTTTATCCACGATTACAGTATCTACTTTATACGCCATTTGCAGGCTGCTCACATCCTTCACCAGTATACCATGGCTTGCTCCTCTTCCTAATCCAACGATAAGGGCTGTAGGCGTTGCAAGCCCAAGTGCACATGGGCAGGCGATAATGAGAACGCTGAGCGTAGCTATCACTGCATAGTTCAGTGTTGGTTCGGGCCCGGCAAAGAACCAGGTAATGAATGTTAATAGCCCTATAATTAGTACTACCGGCACAAAAATGGATGCGATGCGGTCGACCAATTGCTGGATAGGCGGCTTACCCGATTGCGCTTCCTGAACCAGCCCGATAATATGGGAAAGCAACGAATCGGAACCGAGGCCTGTAGCTTCGATCAGCAGGTTGCCTTGCTGGTTTAGCGTTCCGGCAAATACTTTTTCGTCCATTATTTTAAATACCGGAACAGGTTCGCCGGTAATAGAACTCTGATCCACATAGGATTCACCTTCAACAACTTTCCCATCAGCAGGAATCCTGTCGCCGGGTTTAACTTCCATTTGGTCACCCGGCTGCACCAAAGCCGGAGAAACGCTGATTCTTTCGCCATCGCGGCTTACTGTAATTGTTTTGGGCTGCAACCCGGCGAGTTTCTTAATGGCTGCGGAAGCTCTGTGTTTGGCTTTTTCTTCCAGCACTCTGCCGGTGAGAATAAAAGTGATGATAATTACCGCCGATTCAAAATATACGTGTGTCGGTTGTCCTTGTTGGGCAAGCAGTTGCGGAGCAATGGTATTCATTAGGCTGAATAGAAATGCAGCCCCTGTTCCTGTCGCCACCAGGGTATCCATGTTGGCAGACCCCTGTATGGCTTGCTTCCATGCTGTGACGTAAAACTGGGAGCCACTGTATAATATTACCGGTAGCGAGAGTGCAAGCATCCACCAACGATCGGCAGATGTGATGTGGTGGTTAAGCATGGAAATAGCCAATACAGGCAGGCTGCAAACGATTGCTACCAGCAATTTGTATAGCATGCTTTTCATTTGCTTCCTGTCGATGGCTTCGAGCTTTTCCTGCACATCATCCAGGTCGATCATGAGATCGTAGCCGATGTCTTGTACGGCTTTTCGCAGCAAGCCCAGGCTGGTGGCTGAGTTGTCGAACTCAACATGAACCGAGCGATCGCCATAATTTACAGAAGCCTTTTTAACTCCGGTTTGCGTTTTGAGCATCGATTCCACACTGATGGCGCAGGATGCACACGACATACCGGTAACCGGCAATGCTAATTTTATATTTTCGGCCATTTCTGAAGATTGAGTCTACCCTTTAAACAAGTGAACGCAGACTCTGGTTTATTGTTTGTGAATTTTTAAACGTAAAAATTTGCCACAAAATTAGCGTATTTCGGGCCCTGTTATTCAAAACCTTTGTTGTGATTATTCCCGGCTGATGCTATTATATAACAGCAAATACCGTAAAACCTTATAAACTCCCGACAACAGCAAGCCGTCTTATCTTCGCGTAATCCGGTCCATCAGTATAGTTGTTGCTATTGCAGAAGTCCCCGTGCTTGCACATTCACCTTCACCCAGCAACGATCTTACCATCGTTTCAATAAAAGGTTGCTGAACATGCTCCGGATAAGGGATTTCTATTGTTTCAGTATATCCGTCAGCTTTTTCGATGAAGATAACCGGTTTGTTGAAAAATGAAAATGTGATCTTTCCGTGGGAACCGGTTATTTCTGTTTGATCAACTTTGAGGTTTTCCGGCACAGTAAAGCACCACGAACCGGTCATGAGCGTGCCTGATTCAAATTCCAAAGAAGCTATTATGGAATCATCTGCTGCATACAGACCTGACTGATTAAGCGAAATACCGTGTACCTTTTTTACCGGTCCCAGCATATATAAGAGGAAGTCCAACTGGTGGCAGGCCATATCGTGAAAATGGCCGCCACCCGAAATAGCGGGATCAACCCTCCAACCATTTTGAGCAGTGGAAAGAAGTTCTTCAGGCTTAGCCGGCATATAAAATTTCAGGATTACATTCCGTACGTCACCGATGGCTGCATGATCAATCAACTCTTTTATTTTAATAAAATAGGGTAGGGCCCGCCGGTAATAGGCCACAAACAATGGTTGCCCGGTTTCACCGCTTACACGAAGCATTTCCCTGCATTCTGATTCATTCAGTGCCATTGGCTTTTCTACATACACTGGTTTGCCGGCCCTCATTGCCTTTATGGCATATTCAGCATGCATGGCAGGAGGTGTGGCAATGTAAACAGCATTAACTTCTGCATCGTTGATAAGATCATCAGCATCACAATACCACCGTGGAACCGCGTGCCGCCGGGCATAATCAGCAGCTTTAGCGGCATCCCGCCGCATCACGGCAACCAGACGGCTATTGCTAACCTTATTAAAAGCCGGGCCACTCTTGACCTCGGTTACATTGCCGCAACCAATTATTCCCCAATTTATCTGTTTCATATTTCTACCGGTAGGCTACTATCAAAAGAGAAGGTATGGGAAGAGTGCAATTTATAGATGATACAATGCATTCATTATTGCTCATTTATTTTTCTGCACTTTTTAAAAAGGCCTTCATCAGCGGATCAGACAAAGCATTATCTGTTGTCATCCGCTCCGGATGCCATTGAACAGCTTGCAGAAAAGGCTTCTTTGAAGGATTTGCATATTCAATAGCTTCGATGATGCTGTCGGGCGACCAGGCAACAGCCCTGAACCCGGGCGCAATCTTTTCCACAGCCTGATGATGGTTGGAAGTTACCCAGCCGGTATCGGCCTGGCAGATTGCATATAGGTTGGAGGATTTTTCCAGAGTAACGCGGTGAAAACATTTTGTATAATCTTTGCAGCGGTGAATGATAGTTGAAGGATGATCGGATGGGATATCTACTACAAGAGTGCCGCCCATGGCTACATTAAGAATCTGCTGCCCGCGACAGATGCCGAGTATAGGTATTTTCAACTCAATCGCCCTGCGGATGAGCGCAAACTCAAGTGAGTCGCGCGCTGGATTGGTTTCGCAGCGGGCGCTATCGGCAATTTTTCCATAGTAAGAAGGTACTACATCCTCGCCACCGGTAAGCAGAATTCCGTCGCAAGAAGCGAGTAGCTTAATGGCCGAATCGATAGGCATCTTATTGAAGTCGATCGTAACAACAGTGCTATCGGTACGGTGAATCCACTTTTCATAATTAGTTGTTGCGGACGAAAGCGCGATGCGTAAAGGTTCGTGTTTTTTTGTACTGCAACTTATCAGAAGCACAGCAGAACAAAGGAGCAGGACGATGTATTTATAGATTCTCATTTTGACCGGGTTTTATTTTCTTTCGGTGGATAAAGCTGTCTACGATTTAAGTTTTGAAAGGTTTGAAAAGTTTGAAAGGTTTGTGCGATAAGAGATTCAAACTATCAAACTATCAAACTATCTCAAACAAATCAAACCCTATTTCCCATCAACCATTATCGACGGATTCTTTTTCGTATCGAGTATAATAAGCTTGGCATTGGGCGAAGTGGCGATGGCTTTGATCATTTCGTACTGAAGCTGCTTATCGCTGAGGCCGGTGCTCAATATTTTCTGATAATCGGCTATTCCCTGTGCTTCTACGCGTTTGCGTTCGGCCTCCTGCTTTTCTTTCTGTAGCACAAAAGTCATTTTTTGTGCATCCTGCTCGGCATTAATTTTCGATTCGATGGTGGTTTTTACAGATGCAGGTAAAGTAATATTTCGCACAAAAAGTTGCTCTAATACCATGCCT
>DASVHX010000285.1:0-4243 GCA_036382355.1 Bacteroidales bacterium | reverse complement strand
AACGAATAATGATTTTAGAAGTGACAGTAAATCAGAAATCTAAAATCGTTAACAGAGCGAAGCGACCTTACGAACACCTTTAAAATAGAAAATTGTGAGTAATCCTTGTTCTTAAATCATTCTTTTTAAATAACTATGAGTTTTCATAGTAGTACTAACAAACCAAAAAAACACCGTGACAGAACAGCCTCATCTTTTCAAGAAAAGTCTATCGCTCATCGATTCTACCTCAATTGTAGCAGGGTCGATGATTGGCTCAGGAATATTTATTGTAAGCGCTGATATGTCGCGGATTCTCGGATCGCCGGGCTGGTTGCTGGTTGCATGGATAATAACGGGGCTGCTTACGATAGCAGCTGCACTCAGTTATGGAGAGTTAGCTTCCATGATGCCCAAAGCCGGTGGACAATATGTTTACCTCCGCGAAGCGTATAATCCTTTGAGCGGGTTTCTTTACGGATGGACGCTTTTCATGGTAATACAAACAGGAACGATCGCAGCAGTAGGTATGGCTTTTGCCAAATTCATGGGTGTGCTTGTTCCATGGTTCTCGGAAGATCGTATTCTGCTTGACCTGGTTTTTTTCAGGTTCAATTCCGTTCAATTCCTGGCTATCGTATCTATAGCATTTCTTACCTGGAACAATATGCGCGGTATCAGTGCCGGTAAAAAGGTGCAAAATCTCTTTACAGGAATCAAAGTGGTTGTACTCATTGGGTTCATTGCATTAGGGTTGATATTTGCGCGCAACGCTGAGGCTATTTCGCTTAACAAGGCCATTTTTTGGCATCCGGTTTCCATAGGAGGAACGCCTCTTGTCGGCTGGGCGCTCATAGCGGCGCTGGGAACTGCAATGGTAGGTTCGCTCTTTTCAGCAGATGCCTGGAATAATATTACATTCACCGCTGGTGAAGTCAAAAATCCAAAGAAAAATATTCCATTAAGCTTATTCCTGGGTACAGGTTTGGTTATTATTCTTTATATTCTAGCCAATATTGTTTATTTACAGGCTCTACCGCTGCGAGGAACCCTGAATGCAGCAACGGTGTTCGAAAGGGGTATGCAGTTTGCGACAAACGACAGGCTTGGCACGGCAGCCATGAGTGGTTTGGTTGGCGAGTTGGCGGCATTGTTCATGGCTGGTTTTATTGTAATATCCACTTTCGGATGTAATAATGGCCTGATCCTATCTGGTGCCAGGGTTTATTATGCCATGGCCAAAGATGGACTTTTCTTTAAGAAAGTTGGTTTACTTAATAAGAACGATGTGCCAGCGAATGGATTGCTTATTCAGGGCATTTGGGCCTCTGTACTTTGTCTCACGGGGAGATATGGCGACTTGCTAAATTATGTGATCTTCGCCGTACTCATCTTTTACGTACTTACCATTGTCGGAATATTTGTTCTGCGTCGCAAGCGTCCGGATGCAGAGCGCCCATACAGAGCCTTTGGTTATCCGGTAGTACCTGCACTATACGTGCTTACTGCTTCTGTTATTATGTTTATATTGCTGATATACAGGCCTGATTATACCTGGCCCGGACTAATTATTGTTATACTTGGTATACCCGTGTTTTATATCTGGAAGAAATATCAAAAGCACTGACAACCCTTTTCCTTAGAGATGCTGAACTTTCTGAAGACATACTTTCATTTCAACCGCAGCGAGAAAAACGGTATTCTGATACTTATCGTCATTATTTTAGTTCTGTTTATTATCCCTGAATACCTGGCTTTCGTCCGGAAGCCGGTGAAAGTTTATTTTGAACAGTACAGCAAGGAAATAACCGCTTTTGAAGCCGCATTGCAGGCGGATACTTTACAAAAGCCTTCCCGGAAGTTTAATGTTGATTTTGAAAGGGTAGATGGTTCGCTGGCCGAGAATAAACTGCATCCTTTTCCTTTCGACCCTAATGGCCTTTCGGCAGAAAAATGGCGCGAGATGGGCCTGAGCGAAAGACAAATCAAAACAATAATGAATTATGAAAGCAAAGGAGGTAAGTTTTACCATAAGGAAGATTTGCGGAAGATATATGGTATTACCGAAAGTGAATACGTTATTTTGGCCCCCTATATCTCGGTTAGTAAACCTGATTACGACAATAAAATAGTACAAAAGAGCAATTGGACCAGTAAATTTCCCAAAGCTGAGCGCTTGCCAGTTGATATTAATACTGCAGATTCCGTCGGTTTGATGAAACTCAAAGGTATCGGATCATCATTTGCACGACGAATAATCCGATACCGCAATTTATTAGGGGGATTTTATGCCAAGGAACAATTATTTGAAGTTTATGGCATGGATAGCTTGCGTTTTGCTCAATTTTCCGGAAATTGCACTGTGGGAGCCGGACCAGTACACAAGATTAATCTTAACACTGCCACAGTGGCCGAATTAAAGAAACATCCTTATTTTGACTATTATCTTGCAAAATCTATCGTCGACTATCGGATTATACACGGATCGTACGACAGAGTCGAGCAATTACGCTTTACGCCAATGTTTTATGAAGATTTATATAAAAAAATCGCTCCATACTTGATTATTGAATAATGATGAACAGTTCAGCCCGAATCCGAATTTCTGTAAGTATATCAATTATACTACTGATGGCAGTATGGCAGATTCCAACTCCATTGTTTGGCCAGGATTCCCTGCCTGCAATTGAGAAGCGCCTCTCAAAATTTAGTGACGCAAAGCGTATTGAAATGCTTAATGAGCTTTCCAAACAATATCGCTCCAACAACCGCGACAGGGCGATGACTTTCGCACGAAGAGCTTTGGCATTGTCTTACAAGATTGGAAATAAGCATGGGGAAGCACTTGCACATAAAAATATCGGGATCGTACAATTCTTTACCGGTGCGATGGATTCTGCGCTGGCCAGTTATAAGCAGGCCCAGGCACTCTTTACACAATTGAAAGATATACAGGGGCAATCAAGTTGTTACAACAACATCGGCCTGGTTCAACAGGAAATAGGAAATTATGATGAGGCTTTGGCGAACTATCAGCGATCTGTGGATTGTGATTATAAATTGGGGGATGAACTTGGTGTTGCATCAACGCTTGATAATATTATAGCTGTCTACAAATATCGTGGGGAATACGCACTGGCACTCAAATTCAGCCATCAGGCCCTGGCCATAAACACAAAGTATAATAACACATATGGGATTATGGCCCAATGTAATGCGCTTGGAGTATTGTATGAAGCCCAGAACCAGTACGACGACGCTTTAATTCAATATGAAAAAGCTCTGAAACTTGCCCGGCAACTTAATGATATTCGCAACACAGCTTTATATTTGCATAATATCGGGGTGTCATATTTCAAAAAAGGAGATAACAGCACAGCGCTCGATTTCATGAATCAGGCATTGCCCATGAGCCAGGAAATTGGCGACAAAGCTGAAGTAGCATTTATACTCAACAGTATTGCTTCAGTTTATGAAGAACAAGGTAATCCCACTAAAGCCAACGAACTTTATTTCCAATCTTTGAAATTGTCAGAAGAGCTGGACGATAAGCGTAAAATAGCGCAGACCTTAACAAATATCGGGGCAAACCTTCTGGCAGAAAATAATATTGTAAAAGCCATAGAATATTTTGAACAGAGTCTCGATATTGCCGAAAGCATAGATGCCAAAGAAGAGGCCATGACTAATTTTCAGAACTTATCACTATCGTATGCTTCAATGAAGGACTTTAAAAAGGCATCCTCATACATGGATTCATATGCCCGCATTTCGAAAATGCTTAACCTTGGCCCTGAAGGATTTGGATCGAGCGATTCAATCTCTACCGGATCTTTGACAGCTTTTCTGGCTTCAGACATCTCATCACGAAAATCTATGAAAGCCCAAAATGAAGGGTTTATCAGGTTGTGGTTTATATTGTTTATTTGTTCGAGCCTTGTTTCTGCAGTATTGCTCTTCTTCCTGCTGAGGAAAAAATAATTATTCAGAAATGGTAATTACTCCATGTAGGATAGGGGGTTAAGAAATTCTGAATTTTCCGATCTGTTTTTCAAAAATTTTAACTCTGATTTGCAGCAGGGGATTTTAAGTCCTGGATATTAAGCTTTGTATGCTCTGATAATATTGTTACGGCTATTCCCGATTTAGATTCAATCCTTCCTGAAAATGTAATTTGTCTTCATTTCATCAGACTTTGATATAGCACTGCCATTTATATCTGTTCCTTCCCGATTCTTCGTTTCTGGGATTACAAGATCAGGGA
>DASVHX010000284.1:0-4273 GCA_036382355.1 Bacteroidales bacterium | reverse complement strand
TTAAGAATGATGAGAACACCAAACATAACACTGCCTGCGAGGATAACACCGATGATATCGCCAATCTGCATCTTCCATGGTGTACCGCCCAGGATATGTCCGGCTTTAAGGTCCTGCAACATTTCGCCTGCAACAGCAGCTGAAACACATACGATAGCAGCCACACCAAGTACCGAGGCCACACCTGCATCGCCTTTTACACCAAGTGCAACAAGGATAAGTGCAGTTACGACTAAAGCTGTGAGAGTAAGTCCGCTGATAGGATTATTGCTCGAACCCATGATTCCGACGAGATAACCTGATACAGCACCAAAGAAGAATGCCAAAATAATCAGTACGGTAGCTGCCGCCAGAGCCACGATAAAACTGGTTTCGAAAATAAAGAAAGTGATAAGAAAGGTGGCAACTGCCACAGCTATTATACCTGCCAGTATCCATATAAAACTGATATCTTTATCAATACGGTTAGTTGAAGAAGTACTGCCACCGGCTGCTTTCTTCACATCACCAATTGCACGTACAATGCCGGCACCTAAGCTTTTACGCATTTTGAACAGCGTGAACCCAGCGCCCATCAGCATTCCGCCAATTGCGATAGGACGAACGATATAGCGCCAAACCTGTGCAATGAGATACGTAGGATCATTTGCCCTTGCCAATGCATCGACAGCACTAATTTTGTCGCGTTGTACAAAAAAGTCGGCCAATGCCTGTACATCAATGCTCGGACCTATGAAATAATAAATGATAGGAGCAAGCAAACCCCAGGCTATAAGCCCTCCGCTGAAATTCAGCGCACCCAGGCGAGGTCCGATGATATAACCAACACCCATATATGCAGGGCTGATACCGGGCGATTGGAGTAATAACCCGCCTTGTCCTGAAAATTTGGTTCCTGTAATGGTTTGTTTACCAAATACAACGAATTTACTCCAGCTTGCTGCAAAAAATTTAAACTCGCCAAGTGTTTTGATGACTGCACCGGCAATCATAGCACCAAACAGGAATTTGGAGCCACCACCGCCACTGCGGCCGGCTTTATGAATTTCGGAAGCTGCAACCGATTCAGGGAAAGGAAGTTCAACATCCTCTACCATTACACGACGTAACAAAGCCACAAACATAATTCCCAGGATACCACCGGAAATCAGGATAGCTGTCGAAGTAAGGTAATGTCCGGGTGTGTAAAAGTCGGGCCAGATACCAGCAACAAAAAAAGCCGGCAAAGTGAAAATAGCACCGGCAGCAACCGATTCGCCAATAGAACCGACAGTACGGGCCATATTTTCTTCTAATATCGATCCTTTGAAGAGTTTGAGAATAGCCATGCCAATTACTGCTGCCGGGTATGTGGCCGCGATAGTCATTCCAGCCTTCAGTCCAAGGTAAGCATTAGCTGCTCCCAATACCACTGACATGATCAGGCCGATAAGCACAGCCCGCAGCGTGAACTCGGCCATATTCGTTTCGGACGAAACGAAGGGTACAAATTTCTTTTGTTCAGACATATTCCGGTGTTTTAGTGATGTAATAAATGAGAGGGAAATTTTTAGCGAATTACGAAAAATTCCCCGACAATGACAAGAAATCTTTTTATCAGTCTGATGCCAAAAGATTAATACATAATAACTACTTGTAGCGTAACAATTATCAAAGCGGAGACAAATGAACCAGTTTCTTAGTTTCGAAGAAAGGTTCACCAAAATAGTCGCTCAAGTTGTATACCATTGATTTTGACTTCAATAGGTCTAATTCTTCTTTAAAATCACCACCTTTCAAATATAGAATACCATTCTTTATAGCGTTAAATCCACCTGGATTAATGCGTCGTCCTGCCATGTATACAAATTGTGGCAACGCAGTAACAGCGCGGCTAACTACAAAATCAACTTTTTCCTTCATTTCGTCAACGCGCGCATGGCGGGCATCCACATTGGAAAGCCCTAATGCATCAGCTACTGCTTGCACTACTTTTATCTTTTTGCCAATGGAATCAGCGAGAATAAACTGTGATTCCGGGAACATTATTGCCAGCGGAATGCCAGGGAAACCTCCACCGGTTCCGGCATCAATAACTTTAGTATTTGCAGAAAACAAGATAACTTTCGCTATACCAAGGGAATGCAGCACATGGCGCTCATAGAAATGGTCCATGTCTTTGCGCGAGATCACATTTATCTGCGCATTCCATTCTTTATAAAGAGCTTCCAGCGCAGAAAACTGCTCGGTTTGCCTCGGGCTAAGTTCAGTAAAATATCGTTGTACGATTTCCATTGTTGATGTTGGGGGCACGAAAATAGGTAATTTTTCCAGCCAAATTATATTCTAACTTTTATTACAGCCGTATGTAGCATTTGATAAATTTGCAGAAATATTAGATTTTACACTTTGCACCCGGCACCCGGCATTGATGTATAACGAATAAATCACAATCATGGACGTATTTAAATGGCAAGCCGAAACCCTTGGTCAGAGAGCAGTGGAAGCGCTAAAACAAAATTTCTTCGATGCGATGTACATTGAAACAGTTCCTGAAGCAGTGGTCGAAGTAATAAAGTTTATTAATCCCGGCTGTACTGTGGGTTTTGGTGGATCGCAAACCACTAAGAATATGGGTTTGGCTGAAGCAATAACAGCGGTCGGCGGAGTGATCCTGAACCACAACGACCCGGATCTTTCGCCTGAGCAGCGTATTGAAGTAATGCGTCAGCAGCAGGTATGTGATGTTTTTATCAGTTCCAGCAACGCCATTACGCTTGATGGAGCGCTTTGTAATGTGGACGGGCATGGCAACCGTATTTCAGCCATGATATTCGGCCCACGGAAAGTGGTGATTATTGCAGGAACCAATAAAATATGTAAAGATGAAGCCGCTGCATGGGAACGGGTAAAGGCTGTTGCAGCTCCTTTGAATATGAAACGCCTCAACCGTCCGAATCCATGTACAAAAGTGGGGGAGTGCATGGATTGCAACTTACCAACCCGCGGATGCAATGCTTACCTTACACTCCGCAAAAAGCCTTCACTTACCGATTTCTCGGTAATAATAATTGGTGAAGATCTAGGCTATTAAAAGGTTGTTGGTAAGACTTGCAGCACTTTTGCTGATGTAAACTTCAACAATCGAAAGTTGTTTTCAGGCAAATTCCTGAATATATAGATGTTTCCAATTAATATTTGTAGGTTTGATAGTTACTAAATCTGATGCGCAATCATTAAAAACACTGATCATATGGAAACTAAACAATTTGGAGGCGTAATACTTTATGCCATGCTTGGCAGCATTATGCTATTGGTCATCATCATGTTAACAACCCACGAGATCAAATTGCCTATTATGGTACTGGGAATCGCCATACCGGCAATGGCTTTTGCGGTTTTGCTTTTTTATAATTTATCGGTAAAAGTGACAAGCGAAAAAGTAGCAATCCGTTTCGGCATCGGGCTTATCAGGAAATCATTTGCAATCAGCGATATTGAAACCTGCACACCGGTAACCAATAAATGGTATTATGGCTGGGGAATTCATTTTATTGGCTATACTACGATTTACTATGTTTCGGGGATAAAAGCGATAGAAATCACCTTCAAAGGCCGCAGGAGGAAAGTACGGATAGGAACTGGCCAACCTGAAGAACTTAGCCGCTATATCAATGAGGTGGCGCATCGCAGGCAGAGATAATTCTGTTGTAGATCTTTTAAATATTATTTTATCATTAATTAAAGCGAATACTTGCTTTATTGCTTTCTAGTTTCATACTTTTGAAGGATTAATTCTAAAGCCTTATGGAAATCACACCTATTAATGCCATTTCACCTGTAGATGGCCGTTACCGGAAACAAGTTGAGCGGTTAGCCTATTATTTCTCCGAAGCTGCACTCATCAATTACCGTGTATTTGTAGAGGTGGAGTATTTCATCGCCTTGTGCGAAATACCTTTACCACAACTGGAAAAGTTCGACCACAAATATTTTGACGAACTACGCACCTTCTGTAAGGAGTTTACTTTTCAGGATGCTCAGGATGTAAAGGAAATAGAGATTATTACGAATCACGACGTTAAAGCTGTTGAGTATTATCTTAAGAAGAAATTCGAAAAAATGGGACTTGGTAAGTACAAGGAATTTATTCATTTCGGACTTACATCACAGGATATCAATAACACATCCATGCCATTTGCACTCAAACTGGCCCACAATGAGGTAATATTGCCTATGTTCGACGACCTGCTGCAAAAACTGATGCTACGTGTTAAGTCATGGAAGACTACGC
>DASVHX010000283.1:0-2714 GCA_036382355.1 Bacteroidales bacterium | reverse complement strand
GATAATCCTTAGGTTTTTGAATCCGCTGAAATTGTCAGATGCAAAATGATTGGCCGTTTGATCACGTTTTGGAACAGAAATGCCGTAGCGGTTGTCCTGAACTACAAAGATAACCGGTAGCTTCTCATTGCTTGCACCGTTGATAGCTTCATAAACATATCCTTCAGAAGTGGACGATTCGCCTTGCGAACTGATAGCTACGCCTTTGCCTCCGTATTTTTTTATAGCTCTTGCCACACCCACTGCATGCAGCGTATGATTACCGGTAGCCGAAGATACGTTGTGGATATTCCACTCAGGTTTGGCAAAGTGATTGGACATATGCCGGCCTCCGCCGGCTACATCCGTTGCTTTTGAAATTCCGTTAAGAATAATCTCTTCTGCAGTTAGTCCTGCCGAGATTACAGTAAGCATATCACGGTAATAGGGGAATAAATGATCAGTTTCTTTATTAAATACTTGCCCTATGGCTAATTGTATGCCATCGTGACCCGCGTATGGGGCGTGGTAGGACCATCCTAATGCTTGTTTGAGGTAGTTTGGAGCCCGCTCGTCGAGTTTGCGTCCGAGCGACATGAGGTAATACCAATTCCTGAGTGTTTCCTTATCAACTGTGTTTATCTTGAACTGCTTACGTTCTTCCATTCTAAAAATTATTTTCTACTGTTTAATGGTTTCTAGGTAATAAACAAGACTGTTTAGCCTTTGTTCAACAATTATCTCACAAACCTTATACCATTTCTGCTGTTTGACAATATTGTCAGGTGATAGACTATGAAAATCTGAAACCCGGATTTATGGGAAAAACATGCATTGTATCAGTATTATTGCCTGATGATGGTAAATTCTCCGTTTTCGAACAACCTGATAATGGTTGACGGTTTCGACCGGTTGAATATGTCGTGTTTAAGATTGACAACATAATCCACATTTTTAACTATCTCTGCAATAATACTACTGAATGTAAGCGGCGTTGAGTCACCTGCGATGTTAGCGGATGAAGACACGATCGGTTTGCCAAATCGAGTGATAAGTTGCCGGCAAAATTCTTCATTCACCACACGAATGGCTATTGTTCCATCGGATGCGATTACGTTAGGAGCCAGATTTTTTGCTGAAGAATAAATTATTGTCAAAGGGGATTCCATGTTGCTAACGAGGTCATATGCCACATCCGGGACTTTTTCTACATAGCGGGCGATTTTATCGAAGGAATCCAGCAGTATGATCAGACTTTTTGATTCAGCTCTTCGTTTGAGCGCATAAACCTTCTCCACGGCTTTCGGGTTGGTGGCATCGCAGCCTATTCCCCATATGGTATCGGTAGGGTAGAGGATAGTGCCGCCTTTCTTGAGCACAACAATTGATCGCGCAAGATCTTCTTCAAAACTAAACTTTGTCATAAGGTAAATTAAACAATAATTGTTCGGTTTTGATTGTTGTTGCGCAGCGAAAATGTTTCTCCGGGCAGGCCTGGAAGCCATGTAATCCGCATGGTTTGCATGAAAGTGGAGTTTCAGTTTCCACTATGTTTGAGTTAATGCTAAGCGGGCCAAAGCCAAAGGAAGGAACAGTTGAACAATAAATAGCCGTTACCGGCGCATTCACTGCTGAGGCAAGGTGCATAGGTGCCGAATCGTTCACAAAATTCATCATTGCATCCTGCATAAGGGCCGCTGTTTGCAGTAGCGTAAGTTTGCCTGCCAGGTTTACGGCTTGCGTATTACCTGATTTACTGATGATGTAGTCGCAAAGACCGGTATCAGAATCCGATCCAAGCAGGTATACTGCAAAAGTGCGGTTTGCTTTGTCCAGGAAGTCGGCCCAGGCATCAGCAGGGTATTGTTTGGTGAACCAGAGCGATGCCGGCGCTATGCAAAAATAGGATGTTTGCTTATAACTTTCTACAGCTTGTCTGTCATCACCCGAAGGGTAAAGACAAGGCTTAACAACCGATGTATCTGTGAAAGTTGAGATGAGAGACAAGTTGCGCTCGATTTCGTGTGGTGGTGTTTCAACATTTCCAATCTGATGTTTGATGCGGAGCGTGAAGAGGCGCGAGAAAGGGTTTTTATCAAAGCCAACCGTGTAGTGAGCATTCGACAAGCAAGTGAGCAAACCTGTGGCGCCGAAGCGTTGTAAGTTTATAATGCGGTCGTATGGTTCAGTTCTAATATCTTTAAGTATACCAATAAATTTACTGTATTTAGCTTCTTTTTTATCCCAGATAATTACCCTGTTAAGAAAAGGATGTCCGGAAAAAAGCGATTCGTTGCCGGCTTTTAACAGGAAATCAATTTTGGACCCCGGGAAAAAACGGTGCAATTTTTCGATGATCGGTGTAGCAAGGATCACATCGCCAATGGAAGCCGTCTGGATGATTAGGAAGCGCATAATTTAGATTTCAAAAGAACTCGTTAAGCCGTACAAGTGTCCTGTTTTCTATTCGTATCAGTTTAAATGGGTTAGCCGATATTTTTAACTATACTATAATTAAGCAGGTACTGCCTTTAAATCCATGTAGTGTCTTAATATGTGGTGTTATACCGAAACATTATAATCTCTTAAAGCTTCGTTAAGCGAAGTTTTCAGGTCGGTTGATGGTTTGCGTTTACCAATGATTAGCGCGCATGGCACCTGGTATTCGCCTGCCGGGAATTGTTTGGCATACGAACCAGGTATAACAACTGATCGTGATGGAATCCGGCCATGAT
>DASVHX010000282.1:0-2143 GCA_036382355.1 Bacteroidales bacterium | reverse complement strand
TCCGAATCGGAACAGCTTCCGCCATTACCACAAACTAATACCTTACCGCTCTTTTGATAACACTTTATCAGACATTCAGCGGCTTTCTGTATTTCATTTTCAACCGATAATAATTGTGGGTACCTTTTAATCAGTTCCTTTAAAAAAATATTGTTTTCCACTTTTAAACGATTTAAAATTTATCCTCATAAATGGCTACACATAATGCTGCATAATCACCTATAGAATCACCAAGTTCTGCTGGTTTAATCCGGCAAACTGCCAGTGATGCAGGAATTGCTTCTTTTTGTAAAACTTTTTCAATAAGAGGTTTAAAAAGCATTTCATTGCGTGCATAAATGCTTCCGATCACAATGCATTCAGGATTAAGAACATCAATCAGTATTGCCAGTCCCTGGCCAAGATAGTCTGCTGAGATCTGAATGATCTCGTTGGCAACAGGATCACCGGCCCGCGCAGCTAATGCCACCATCTTAGTGTCAATTTCATCTATCATCTTCAGGGAGGGACAAAAACCAACTGTCTGGTTATTGTTCAGTTTTTCCGATACGATCGATTTTGCAAGCTGGGCAATTCCACCTCCGCTGCAAAATCCTTCGAAAGAACCTGCTTTCCCAAAACCTACCGGTCCTGTCTTTGCCAGCCTCATATGTCCAACTTCTCCTCCAAGATCATTTGTGCCGCTATACAACTTACCGTTTAAGATAAGTCCGGAACCCATTCCAGTACCGAAAGTAAGAAAAATCATATTCGATGTTCCTTTTCCTGCACCCATCAGCCATTCTGCCAGAGCACATGCGTTAGCATCGTTTTGTATTGCTGTTTCAACTCCAAATTCTTCACTGAATATTTTGACAACAGGTACATTATCCCATCCGGGTAAATTCGGTGGTGAATATATAAAACCCTTTTTTGAATCGAGAGGACCACCACAACTTATTCCGATCCGCTTCAGGTTGTAACCGGGAAAATCGGCAAGTAATGACTTAATATTTTTTTTAAATTCGGATAAAATAGGCTGATATCCCCGCTCATCAGTATGGGTATCGAAACCGACCTTCCGTTTAATCGCAAAAGAAGCATCACCTACTACCACGGCGCACTTGGTGCCTCCTATATCCAATCCTATATAAATATCTTCCTTAGTTTGATTTTTTTCTGACATATAATTTCAGAATATTTAGCATTTATATTTTTAAATGATTTTAGGTCTTATTAATAGTTCGAAAACTTACTCAACACGCCTTTCCCAAAAGTGAGTTGGCTGAACAAAATTTTTATAAAATCGCTTTTTAATTTTTTACTTCATTTATAGACTACACTATTTTTTTGTCATGGATGGTGGTGCCGAATCTGGTGCACTTCCCCAATTTTTATTTGGCTCAGGGCCCATGTCGAAGATAAGTTTGCCACCATTTTGAATGACATCTTCGCCAAACCATGTTTTGCTCATTGTTTTCCCGTTCAGGATTGCCGATTGGATGTATTTGTTCTCTATTGAATTATTCCGTGCTTCAATTACAAATTCAGTTGCTTTATTAAAGGATTTGTCCAGATGAAGTGTTACTTTACTGAATTCAGGACTGCCGACAACCCAAACATTCTGGCCAGGTGCAACAGGGTAAAATCCCATTAGACTTAATACATACCAGGCCGACATCTGGCCCATATCTTCGTTTCCACAAAGTCCGGCCGGTCCGTCGCTGTATAATTCGTCCATCACCCTCCTGACCATGTTCTGGGTTTTCCACGGAGCACCGGCATAATCGTACAAATAAATGGTGTGGTGACTGGGTTCGTTCCCATGGGCGTATTGTCCAATCAGTCCGGTAGCATCCGAAACTGTTTCCTTGATGGCAGAACTGATGGTGAATAGCGAATCGAGCTTTTCAACAAAGCGTTTTCTTCCTCCTTCAATATTGATCAACCCCTGAACATCCTGTGGAACGAACCAGGTGTATTGCCAGGCATTGGCCTCGGTGTAATGACGGTCGTCTCCATGTCCGATAAACGTTGGATCAAAAGGTGTGAGCCATTTGCCATTGGTGTTTTTCGGGCGGGCAAATCCAGTTGAGACATCCATAACATTCTTGTAATTCTCTGCCCTTTTCATAAACATTTCGTAGTCGGCTGTTTTGCCAAG
>DASVHX010000281.1:0-8582 GCA_036382355.1 Bacteroidales bacterium | reverse complement strand
AATTAAAGAAGCAAAGAAGAATAAAAAAGAAGATCACATTTCAAAAGGGATACAGATTATTGAAGAACGCCTCAGATTACTGAGTGCAAAAATGCACCTTCCGCAACCCATCATGTTTGAAGATCTGAGTGCTCATGATACCGACGCGCACGGAACAGAAGTAATTATTTCTCTTCCCCCGCCGCTTTACCACTTACTCACTCACAAGCTTCATTCACACAACTAAACCCATGCGTTGCACAGGCGGCCTTGTGCAAGCCTAAATACAAAACTACTTTAGCATCGTTTAAAATGTTCTGTGAATAAACTTCGCAAAGAAAAAAATATTCACACATTTAAAAACTGGTTATATAATCCGTACCTTTAAATTCTAATGTATCAAACATGATAAAAGCCTTGCTGGTAGATGACGAAGTAAATAACCTGGAAAACTTACAGTTTTTACTTCAGCATGATTGTGAGGGTATAGAGGTTGTCGGCAGAGCAAACAATGCCGCGCAGGCAAGAGATTGGTTAGCACATCATACTGCTGATGTTATTTTTTTGGATATTAATATGCCCGGCGAAAATGGCTTTCAGCTTTTAAGCAGCCTTGTCACTCAGAATTTTAAAGTGGTTTTTGTAACTGCTTATGACGAATATGCCATACAGGCCATTAAGGCAAGTGCATTAGATTATATTTTAAAGCCCGTTAATATTGATGAACTGAAAACCGCAGTTGAAAAAGTAAGACATTCGCTCAACAATCCAGTGGCAGTGGAACAAAACCAGCGACTAATGGAACATTTCCTGCAAACAGTTAATAAAAAAATCCTGCCAAAAAAAATAGCGCTACCTCAATTAGGTGGCATCAGTTTTATTGAGGTGGATGATATTGTATCATTGCAGGCAGACGGTAATTACACTATCATACACCTGAACAGCATGCAAAAACTGGTGATCACTAAAACCCTGAAGGATTTTGAAGAACTGCTTGATCAAACACAATTTGCCAGGATACATAAATCCTATATCGTAAATCTGAAGTATATAAAAGAATACAGCACAACAGATGGCGGCGTTGTAAAAATGACAGATGGCAACCAGTGGAGTATCAGCCGAAGGCAACTGGAATCATTCCTGGAAAAAATGAAGACAGCCAGTTTAATGTTTGGTAAATAAGCATTTTGTTTTATACATTATCACCCCCAAACCAACTTACTAATGCGCTTTGTTGTTTCGTTTTCACTTATTTTTTTTATACTCATTACCTGCAAAGCGCAACAGGCAATATATACTGCTTTTACCGTGGATGATGGCTTACCCAGCAATTATATTTACGGATGTGTTGAAGATGATAAAGGCTTTTTATGGATAGCAACCGATGCAGGCATCGCAAGATTTGACGGGAAGCACTTCCAGGTATTTACCACCCGGCAAGGCTTGCCAGACAATGAGGTGCTGGAAGTTGTAAAAGAGAAAAATGGCTGCATTTGGGTAAACTGTTTTAAACAAAGTCCTGCGTATTTTGATGAAGTGCAAAACAGGTTCATTAATGCAAAAGAAGACAGCAATCTGGCAAAGGTTTCAGGCACCGGCCTCATGCGTGTTTTTGCATTGCAGAATGGCGGGGTGATGTATGCTAATGAAAAAGGTTCTTATATTTTCAGGAATAAAAAGTTATTTGAATATAAGACCGAAAGAAGAAACATTAAATTTCTGATCAGGGAAAATAATGACGGCACCCAATTACTATGGAGCAACTGTGTTTTGAACGCCACGCAAAAAACATATAAATGGGGAATATTCCACCTGCAGGACAAAATATTTATAGACAGTATATTCATAATCAGAAATGTGGCTAAATCGTCTGAATTTGTGGTACCAGCCATAGATGATGGAAAATTTTACCTGTTTGGCGAAAAGAACAAATGCTTTATTTATTCAAATCTTGACATTTATCCTTTTCGTTTCAAACTTGATTCAATAAGTATTCCGGAAACTTTTTACAGTTTTGGATTTACCCGTTCTTATATAAACCTTAATGGCAACTCAGGTAAAATATATGTTTTTGATAAAAAATCATTACAACCGCAGTTTGTCATCAGCGGTAATTATGCGCCTGTCTCATTGTATAATGACAGTAAAGGAAACATCTGGATAAGTACCATTGATAAAGGATTAATCGTGTATAAAAAAGAACGGTTTGATCATATTGCCATGCCGGCTGATTTCAGTAACACTAATTTTTTAAGTATAACCCGTAAGCAGGATGGCAAATTGCTGGCCGGCAATTATTATGGAGAAGTATTGGAAACCAATGGTAAAACAGTTACCATTCATTCCAGCCATCAAAAAAGTAAAAAAATCCTGAGAATACGCAAGATACTTCTGTCGCAAAATAAAATTTTCACCTTTTCCGAAGCTGGAATTTTTGTAAATTATACAAAACAGGTCCCACCTACTGCAGCCAACTCTTTTATTGCAAAAACGGCCATTGAGTATAATGACAGTATTATTATTGTAGGAGATATCTGGGGGCTGAAAAAACTAAACAGCCATACAGAAAAAAATATTACACTATACACGGCTGTTACAAGGATAACAGCATTGGTTAAAGCAAATAATGTCGTAATTTATTTTGGTTCTACCGATGGTTTATATAAATATAATTATTTTAAAAATGCAGGGGTGAGCCTCACACAAAGTAATCCATTACTGAACGAGAGGGTAGTGGGGCTTTGCACCACAGCCGATAACCTGCTGTGGATGGCTACCTCCGACAATGGTGTTATCGCAATAAAAAACGATAAAGTACTTATCCATATTACCGAAAAGGAGGGCATTATCAATAACTCATCCCGCAGTATAACGGCAGCAGGGCCGGGGCATGTATGGTTAGGCACCGCCGGAGGTATAAGTGTAATTAATTATAAGTTGCAGGATAACAAAGTCAGTTATACCCTGCAAAACCTGTCTGTTAATGATGGACTAACCAGTAATGTGATCAATGAAATGCTGTACCAGAATGATACCGTTTATGCAGCCACGGCCGATGGCATCTCTGTGATACCTGCAAATATTTCTATTCCTGTATTTAACATACCGGTACAAATAGTAAACGTAAGCATCAATCAGCGTGATACTATCATCACAACAAAATATGACCTTGGCTATCATCAGCAAAATATTCTCATCCGGTTTGCCGGTATCGAGTTAAACGGTCACTTTAAAAATCTCCGGTACACATTAGATGAAGACAAGGATTGGATTGAGTTAAATGAGAATACCCTGAACCTTCAACTCAACAATGGCCACCATACTTTACAGGTCAGGGCAGTGGATGTAAATGGGAATATCAGCGATAAAGTACTTACCATGCAGTTTAATATTGCCACACCTTTTTGGAAGGCAGCCTGGTTCTGGTTAATAACAGTTATAAGCTTACAGTTGCTCACCATTTACCTGGTAAGCCAATGGCTGAAAAAAAGAAAAGAAACAAAACTGGCAAAAGAAATTGCAGGTGTGCAAACGGCCGCGCTGGAACAGCAGGCCTTTACCTCTTTAATGAATCCCCACTTTATGTTTAATGCACTCAATAGCATTCAACATTACATTAACATGCAGGACAGGCAAAATGCCAATCGTTATCTCAGCGATTTTGCTTCACTCATTCGTAAAAATTTTGAAGCTGCCCAGCAATCCTTTATTCCCCTGGAACAGGAACTGGAAAACATAAAAATATATTTGCGTTTAGAACAAATGCGGTTTACAAACCGGTTTTCTTACCACATAAATATTGATGAAAGCATCGATGCAGATTATTGGATGATTCCTACAATGATGTTACAACCCCTTTTAGAAAATGCGTTACTGCATGGCATAATGCCTTCGTCTGTTAATGGAGAACTGGTAATTGATTTAAAAGAGCAGGATAGAAATTTAGTGATCACCATAACCGATAACGGTATTGGCATTGAAAACAGCCTTGCATTAAAAGAAAACAGCGAACACAAAAGCCATGGCATGGAATTGATAAAAAAACGCATTGCAGCGCTCAGCCATTTTGTTGCTGAGCCCATCACCTTTACTATGTCTCCGGCTTTTGACAATGCTATTAACCCGGGCAATAAGATCATACTGTTAATTCCTTCCGGGCTGCACAAGGCCTGGCTGCATGCCCATAAGAAATAAGATTCCCCTTTTACCGCTCACTCACCCATAAGCTTCATTCACACAATTAAACCCGTGCGTTGCACAGGCGGCCTTGTGCATGCATGAAGGCAGGAGTACTTTAGCGTGGTTAAATATTGAATGATTATAATTTAATGTTTAACTAAAACAAATCAGTATGATGAAATGTAAAACGATTATTCTAATATTGATGTTTGTTCTTTCAGTCTTCTTGGTTTCCGCACAGGGGATGAGGGTAGAGCCAGGCACAAACATAAAAGTAGAATCGGGGTCCACGCTGGACTTATCAACTGGAAACCTGATTCTGGAA
Source organism: Bacteroidales bacterium (assembly GCA_036382355.1). GTDB lineage: Bacteria > Bacteroidota > Bacteroidia > Bacteroidales > DASVHX01 > DASVHX01. The sequence goes on along the minus strand of DASVHX010000281.1, from coordinate 4,099 downwards.
TCCGATGCGACTGGCGATGCTTCACTCATCGACCTAGGCGTTGTTGAATACAATGCAGGCGGGCAAGCCAATGTGCAGCGTTACCTGACCGAAGGGAAATGGCACCTGATCTCAGCGCCTATCAGTGATGCTCTGTCAGGGATTTTTGTTGGCCAATATTTAAGACCCTATATTGAATCGACTAACTTATGGGGAGATTATATTATACCCCTGACAACTGCTTTGCCAACCGGTGTTGGCTTTGTTTGCTGGCCGGTCACTTCCCAGGCATATACATTTACCGGGACTTTAAACACCGGGACGGTTTCACCGGGTTTGGCCTGGTCAAGTGCCACCCGTGGTAACAACCTTGTGGGCAATCCCTATCCTTCGGCCATTGACTGGAATGCTTCAAGCGGATGGACAAAAACCAATTTAGGATTGTCTATCTGGGTATGGAATCCGAATGGGAACTATGCAGTATGGGACGGAACCAATACTACCAATGGGGGTTCCCGATACATCGCGGTTGGTCAGGGATTCTTTGTCCAGGCTACTTCCGCTTCACCTGCCCTTTCAATGGATAACAATGTCAGGGTTCATAGTACGCAGGGGTTCTTAAAAAATTCAGATCCGGAAAATGCCCTTAAACTCCACATTGAAAATTCCAGGGGATCAGACGAAATTGTCGTTTGTTTTAATCCTTCATCATCATGGACTTACAATCCTAATATTGATTCACGAAAAATGTTCGGTGATGCTGTAGCGCCACAATTATTTTCCTTCAAACCTGGCGATGCAGAAGGACTCTCAATTAACGTACTGCCTGAGATCAAAAACCCATTGGTTGTTCCTGTTTCGCTGGAGGTCGGTTTAAATGGCCAGTATTCTATTACCGCATCGCAAATGGAAAGCTTCCCTGCTAACGTTTCATTATACCTGGAAGATCTTAAACTTGGCAAAGTGCAGGACCTGAGGGTTACTCCGGGTTATACCTTCGCAGCCGACACCAATGATATTGCCCACCGGTTCAACCTGCACTTTTCGAACTTCCCATTTGGAATTCCCGGTACGGCTAATGATAATACTTTCCAGATTTACAGCTATGAACAGACTATCTATGTGAAATCAACTACAGTTTTGAATAAAGATGCCAGGATATATGTTTATGATGCTCTTGGCCGGACACTTTACCAGTCGGCATTCAGTGTCATTTCCCTGAACAAATTTGATTTAAACCTGAGCCATGGCTATTATATCGTTAAAGTACTCGCCAATTCAGGGGTTTACACACAAAAAGTATTTATTGATTAAAAATAAAATGTCGAAAAATATGAAAACAATTTTCAAAAGAGGAATCCTGTTATCAGCAATCTTACTTTCCCTTTTTATCACTTTAGTGGTTTTAGCTGATCCACCAGCTCCTCCGGGAGGAAATGGAGGTCCCGGATCCACGCCCGTCAGCGGTGGCGGAACTCCCGTTGGTGCCCCCATCGATGGCGGTCTGTTTATTTTATTGGCGCTTGGCGCAGGCTATGGTGCAAAAAAGGTTTATAATTTAAGGAAAGAACATTTGGAAGAATAACAGGAAGACTACAATAAATTAAGATAAAACATTAAAATTAATTTGAGATGAAAAAAATAAACGTACTGATTGCAGCTATTTTGATGATAGCAAGTTTTAGCTTAACAGCTCAGGTAGCAATAAGCACCGGCGGCGGCAGCGCCGATGCCTCGGCCATGCTGGATGTGCAGAGTACAGCCAAAGGTTTATTGCCTCCACGGATGACTAGTGCTCAAATGAACGCTATTCCTAGCCCGGCAGCAGGACTTATAGTGTATTGTACCGATTGTGCTTCCAAGGCTCCACATTTTTTTAATGGCACATCGTGGATAAACATGATTTACGGATCAGCAGTAGGGACTACAGATGTGTATAGCTCAGCCACCGGTAAAATATGGATGGACCGTAACTTAGGTGCCACACAGGTAGCAACAAGCAGCACCGATGCCGATTCGTATGGCTATTTATACCAATGGGGAAGACTCACCGATGGGCATCAAATACGAGCATCTTTAACTACTACCGATTTGTCAGCCACAGATGTACCAGGGCATGGTAATTTTATTAGAGCTTCTGGTGGCGATTGGCGCAGCCCACAAAACGATAATTTATGGCAAGGACTAAGTGGAACAAATAACCCATGCCCGGCAGGTTATAGAATACCTACCGAAACAGAGTTGGATGCTGAAAGAGCGAGTTGGATCAGCTCAGACGCAGCAGGAGCTTTTGCTTCGGTATTGAAGTTAACAGTAGGAGGCAACCGCAATTATTCCACTGCTGTGATCGCAAACGCTGGTGTAAACGGCCACTACTGGACGAGTACCATAAGCGCTACTAGCTCGAAAGGACTAAACTTCACCAGTAGCAGTGCAGTTTTTAATGCTAGCGGCCGTGCATACGGTTTTTCTATTCGCTGCATTAAGGATTAGGAAAGAAGGAGAAAGTTAGAAAGTAGAAAGTTTGTAAAGTGGGAGCCTTGTGAACTTTCAATACTTTACAAACTACAATAAATATAGGATAGGAAATAAAATTTACGAAAACATCAAGTTAATTTAAGATGAATAAACTAAACCTATTGATTGCAGCTATTTTGATGATAGCAAGTTTTAGCTTAACAGCTCAGGTAGCAATAACCACCGGCGGCGGCAGCGCCAATGCCTCGGCCATGCTGGATGTGCAGAGTACAAGCAAAGGTTTCCTACTACCCCGCATGACCTTTGTACAGAAGAATGCTATCATAATTCCCGCTGCAGGGTTAATGGTTTGGTGTAGCAACTGTGGTGAATCAGGTGAATTAGAAGTATTTAATGGAACCTCTTGGACAAACATGATGGGAGGTGCAGGTGCAGGGCCATTCGCTATTGGCCAAAGTTACGGAGGTGGAATCATCTTTTATATTGACGGCACAGGGGAGCACGGGCTTATTTCTGCCACAAATGACCTCCCTAACACAGTGTGGGGTTGTTCTGGAACAACAATATCAGGTGCTGATGGTACAGCAATTGGCACAGGCAATCAGAACACAATTGACATCATGGCCGGCTGTTCAACAGCAGGTATAGCAGCAAGGTTATGTGGTGATTTAGATGAAGGTGGCTATCAAGATTGGTTTTTACCATCGAAAGACGAACTCTTCCAAATGTTCCTGCAAGCAGATGTAATTGGAGGTTTTGTTAATTCCTTCTATTGGAGTTCCTCTGAGATAGATGCTAACTACGCGTGGATCCTAGACTTCGACTATGGCGACTATGACTACGATTCAAAGGACGGCCCTAACTACTATGTGCGTGCTGTTCGGTCTTTTTAACAATTTATCTATTTGACAATTTAAAAATAACGCATAAGCCACCACCGCCACCCCTCATGGCGATACAGGTAACCAAGCAGCAGGCAATGCCCCCATCGATGGGGGATTGAGTATTCTGCTTGCCATGGGCGCAGCCTACGGTGGCAAAAAGCTCTACCAGGCGCGTAAAGAGAAACATGAAGATGAACAAGAGGAAAAATCACTACAGGAGTAATGGAGTATAATTAATGCTATAATCAGATTCGCTTTTTCACTTACCGGTTAATTACCACTCACTCACCCATAAGCTTCCTTCACACAATTAAACCCATGCGTTGCACAGGCAGCCTTGTGCATGCTGAAATACAGAACTATTTTAGCAGCGGTTTAATAATAGAACAAATATGAAAAATCTGGGTTTGCTCATCAGTAATTACAATCGCGTTATTAATGCTGGTAAATAGTTGTAAAAAGGGAGAAACAACTGTGGTAAAAAAAGATCCGAACTATAACGTTACATTATCTTACCTGCTGTTGATACGGTTCTTAAACCGTATCGCTTTGGCAGTTGTAAATTGACGAATTCGATAAATGTACATACAGCTTAAATTTTTAAATGAGGATTGAATTATGAAACATTTGCTGATCTTATTTGTCATTGCCTTTACGATGGTAATGACTTTGAACGCTCAGACCAACGCCGGCCAGGCAAAGGGAGAGACAAAATTTCCAAACGGGGAGGCCTATAAAAATGCCGGCTTCACTTACAC
>DASVHX010000280.1:0-3479 GCA_036382355.1 Bacteroidales bacterium | reverse complement strand
AGCCGCTGAAGGCAAAAAATTGATTTTAGTGCGTATAGAAACTTCGCCCGAGGATTTGAAAGGGATGAATGTTGCAGAAGGTATTCTTACCGCACGCGGTGGTATGACCTCACATGCTGCTGTTGTAGCACGCGGAATGGGTAAATGCTGCGTTTCGGGCGCAGGAAGTATTCGTATCGATTATAAAGCTCGCACCCTGGTAGTTGGCACCAAAACCTTGACAGAAGGTGACTGGATCTCACTCAACGGCACCACAGGCGAAGTTTATGAAGGTAAAATTGCAACAAAAGATCCTGAACTCAGTGGTGATTTTGGCAAATTGATGGAACTGGCAGATAAACATGCACGTATGCTTGTCCGTACCAATGCCGACACGCCTCACGATGCGCAGGTTGCACGTGCCTTTGGCGCCAAAGGAATTGGCCTATGCCGCACCGAGCATATGTTCTTCGAAGGCGAGCGTATTAAAGCAATGCGCGAAATGATCCTGGCCAACGACGAAGTCGGCCGCCGAAAAGCGCTTGAGAAACTCCTTCCCATGCAACGTTCCGATTTTGAAGGCATTTTCGAAGCCATGCACGATCTGCCTGTTACAGTTCGTTTGCTAGATCCTCCTTTGCATGAATTTGTGCCACACGAAGATGCCAATCAGAAAGAAATGGCCAAAGAAATGGGCATAACCTTAGCAGAAGTAAAGAATAAAGTGAACGATCTTCATGAGTTCAATCCTATGCTCGGGCACCGTGGTTGCCGTCTTGGAAATACTTACCCCGAAATCAGCGAAATGCAGGCTAGAGCTATCATCGAAGCTGCATTGAATCTGAAAGCCAAAGGTATCAAGACATATCCTGAAATAATGATTCCACTCACCGGTACACTGGAAGAAATGAAATACCAGGAAAATATCGTGAGAGCAACTGCCAACAAAGTTTTTGCTGAGCGTAAGGACAGCATTGAATACCTGGTTGGCACTATGATCGAAATCCCCAGGGCAGCGCTTATAGCCGACAAGATTGCAGAATCAGCTGAATTCTTCTCATTTGGCACAAATGACCTCACCCAAATGACATTTGGTTACTCCCGCGATGATGCCGGCAAATTCCTCCCGGTATATCTCGATAAAGGTATCCTGAAGAGCGATCCATTCCAGATTCTTGACCAGGAAGGTGTTGGCCAACTCGTTCGCATGGGCACTGAACGCGGCCGTATCACAAAGCCACACCTTAAAGTTGGTATCTGTGGCGAACATGGTGGTGAACCCTCATCAGTTGAGTTTTGTCATTCCGTAGGTATGAACTACGTGAGTTGCTCTCCATATAGGGTTCCGATTGCCCGACTTGCTGCTGCACAAGCTGTAATTAAGGAAGAAGCTTCTTTTAAGGTTGAAAAAAAATCCGATAAAAAGGATAAGAAGAAAGGCACCAAAAAAGCTTTAAAGAAAGCTGAGAAAAAAGCCAAGAAAGCTGAAAAGAAGAAGAACAAATAATAATATTCTTCACTAAATAAAAGAAGGTAGTATCGTTACTGCCTTTTTTTAATTTTGCACGACAATGGACTCAAAATTTCCCTTTCTTCACCAGGAATTTTATATTTGCAACAAACTTCAATAATAACCAATAAAATCCCAGCCTATGTCATCTGCAGAAATGAGCCACCCTAAGCCTGATTTATCCATTTACGGCATTACCGATGTAAAAGAGATTTTCCATAATTTATCTTTCGACGAACTGTTCAAACACGAAACCGATCCATCATTGGAAGGCTACGAATGCGGGTTTGTAACCGATACAGGTGCTATAGCTGTTGATACAGGGATTTTCACCGGGCGTTCCCCAAAAGATAAATTTATTGTGCGCGAAAGCACTTCCGAGAACAATATCTGGTGGGCGAATACATTGCGTAAAAGCTCGGACAACAAACCTGTTTCGGAAGAAGTATGGAAAAGTATGTTGGGTATTTCGCAAAAACAGCTAAGCGGGAAAAGACTTTATGTAGCTGATGCCTACTGCGGTGCAAATGAAAATACGCGCCTTAAGATCAGGGTTATAACTGAAGTTGCCTGGATGGCACATTTTGTAAGGAATATGTTTATTCACCCCAGTGAAGAAGAACTGAAAAATTTTAAACCCGATTTTGTAATGCTTAATGCTTGTAAGACAAGCAATCCTGATTGGAAAGAACAGGGCCTCCATAGCGAAGTTTTTGCTACATTCAACATAAAAGAAGAGATGGCTGTTGTGGGCGGCACATGGTATGGCGGAGAAATTAAGAAGGGCATGTTCTCAATTATGAACTACTTTCTACCCCTTCGTGGAATTGCATCCATGCATTGTTCGGCTAATATGGGCCAGGATGGCGATACAGCCATTTTCTTCGGCCTTTCGGGCACCGGCAAAACGACTTTATCTGCTGATCCAAAGCGCTTCCTTATCGGTGATGATGAGCATGGCTGGGATGATGAAGGTGTGTTCAACTTTGAAGGCGGTTGCTATGCAAAATGCATAAACCTGAGCCAGGAAAACGAACCCGATATTTTTCACGCCATCAAACGCGATGCACTTCTGGAAAATGTAGTATTTGGCAAAGCCACCGGCAAAATTGATTTCGCCAGTAACGCCAAAACGGAAAATACCAGGGTATCCTATCCTTTGAATCATATCCATAATATCGTAAAACCAGTTTCAAAAGGCGGACACCCCAAAAATGTAATTTTCCTCACTGCAGATGCTTTTGGTGTCCTTCCTCCTGTAGCAAAACTCACTACCGACCAAACCATGTACCATTTCCTAAGTGGTTATACTGCAAAAGTAGCTGGAACTGAGCGCGGCATAGTAGAACCAACCCCAACATTCTCATCCTGTTTTGGTGCAGCTTTCCTCTTGCTGCATCCTACAGTTTATGCACGCGAACTGGCCCGTAAAATGAGCGAACATGGATCAACAGCCTACCTGGTAAATACAGGATGGATTGGTGGCCCTTTTGGTATTGGAAAACGTATTGACATTCCTTCAACCAGGGCAATTATTGATGCGATTCTTGATGGATCACTCTGCGATGTTGAATTTGAAACTTTACCTGTTTTTGGACTTCAGATTCCGAAAAGTGTACATTGCGTTAAAAGCAATATCCTAAATCCAAGAAATCTGTGGAGCGTTCCGGAAGATTGGGATAGAGCAGCAAAAGCGCTGGCAGAAAAATTCATTGCCAATTTCAGTAATTTTACGGATAACAACGAAGGTAAACGCCTGATTGCTGCCGGCCCAACCATTTGATAGATAAGTCGCAAGAATAGAAAAGCCTTTACCTGAGATAGGGAAGGCTTTTTTGTTTTTGAGATGTAAATTTATGTTCAACAATATATTAAAAGGAATAGGCCACACAATTAATTGTAATTCAATAGTATATAATTTTATTTTTTTATTTTTTTTAGTTCTTATGCAGACTTAGTATGAATTAATCGTATTTTTGAGGACTACTAA
>DASVHX010000279.1:0-4661 GCA_036382355.1 Bacteroidales bacterium | reverse complement strand
TGAAGTTCTTCAAGATTATGAAAACAAGTTTTGGGGGCTACCGGTTTACAGACCAGGTGGTGAGGCTGGATATTATTTTTGGGGTAAACCCATTTACGGTTACTATCGTGGTGACGATTATTGGGTACATCTGCGCAATATACAGTTGTTGACTGATGCAGGTGTCGATTTTCTTGTAATCGATGCAACTAACTCGTCAGTCTATCCCAAACAGTCTGATGAATTGATGAAGGCAATGGATGCGGTCAGGGCACAAGGTAAAACTCCTCCCAGGATTGTATACTATACCAATACCAATTCGGGAGTCTCAATGCAAAGTGCTTATAACAATTTCTATAAACCGGGTGCTCCTTATTCTCATCCGGAATGTTGGTACTATCTCGATGGAAAACCTTTGATAATCGGTATAACGAAAGAGGCAGTCGGTAAAGATTACCAATCTTTTTTCACCTTTCGTGAATCTCAATGGCCAACAGAAGGTAAAAAGGTAAATGGCTGGCCATGGATTGAATTTGTCAGACCTCAAAAGGTCTATCAGAATGAAAGAGGTGAAAAAGAGATCGTCAATGTCTCTGTATCCCAGCATCCCAACCCAACGGCTGGAATGGGTGGTTCGGCGTTCTATGGTAATATGGATAATTGGGGCAGAAGCTACCGAAACGGTTCACATGGCAATCCAGCTACTGATATCGCATATGGCTATAATTTTCAGGAGCAATGGGATTTTGCCCTGAAACAGGATCTACCGTTCATTTATATCACCGGATGGAACGAATGGATAGCAGGACGATGGGAAAGTAAAGATGGCAATCCGCAGCACTCCTGGTTTTGTGATGCAGCCAGTCCTGAATACAGTCGTGATGCCGAACCTACACTCACCGGTAGTCTAAAAGACAATTACTATATGCAGATAGTCAGCAATATTCGCAGATACAAAGGAATTGAAACCAATCCGATTCCAAGTCCTGAAAAAACAATTAAAAACTTCAGTGATTGGAGTGATGTGTTGCCGGTTTACTTTGATTACACGGGTGACACGCAGGCGCGCAACCATCCGGGTGCAGAATCAAAGCCGGCAAAGACCTATACCAACAATACCGGCAGAAACGATTTCCATTTCTTAAAAGTGGCACGTGATCGTGACAACATTGCCTTCTATGCTGAAACGACAGAAGCCATTACTGAAAATAACGGGTCCAACTGGATGCGGCTATATCTCGATATGGATAGAAATGCCAAAACAGGGTGGTTGGGATATGATTACCGAGTTGTTGGCGGAAACAAACTGCAAAAGTATGTCGATGGTAAATGGGTTGACTTTAAAAAAACGAAAGCTGTTGTAGAAGGGAATAATCTTATGATGACTATTCCGCTAAAGCATCTTGGTTTGGGAAACCGCAGTCTCGATTTTGAATTCAAATGGTCCGACAATATGCAAAACGATGAAGATCCACTCGACTGGTATGTTAACGGAGATGTGGCACCTGGTGGACGTTTTAATTATATTTACACTGTTGGAGTTCAATAAGTAAGTAATGAATTACAGGCAGTGTTAGTACCAATTTTACTAACACTGCCTGTATTTAAGAAAATAATGGTCATTCAATAATGAAATTGAAAAAATGAAAACAACAATACTTAGAATCTTTTTCTGTTTTTATGTAAGCCTGTTTACTGCTTTATCTGTTAATGCACAGGTTAATAAGGGCTTAATAGTTGATGAACTGCGTTGCTGCAATATGCTCAATCCCGAAGGTGTTAATTTTCCGCTATTAAGCTGGAAGATAAAAACTTCCATAGAAGGAATTTCACAAAAGGCTTGGGATGTGGAGATTGCAACTTCAAAAGAGTTACTCCTCAAGGACAAGGCTGATGTTTGGAAATCTGGTAAACATCTATCAACTGAGCAATTTAATATTACTCCAAAAGTATCCAGGCTTTTAGATGCAACCACTTATTTCTGGCGCGTACGTATCCTGGATAATACAGGTAAGCTTAGCAAATGGAGTGATCCTGCTTATTTTTCAATTGGACTGTTGAGTGAGCAATCATGGAAAGCAAAATGGATAACCTATAATTATACCAAAGATGGTGCACTACCTTATTTTCGTAAAGTGTTCAACCTGAGCAGAGAGAAAGCTACTCCCACTAAAGCAATTGTTTATCTTTGTGGCTTGGGTTGCAGCGAACTATACATGAATGGACAAATAGTTGATTCCACTCGTTTCCTCGACCCTGCACAAACCAACTATGAGCAGTACGCGCTCTACAGCACCTTTGATGTAACAAACTTTTTGCAAAAAGGGAATAATTGTTTTGGCGTTATGCTTGGCAAAGGTTGGTTTACCCAAGATACAGGATGGAGAGGAGCACCCTTTACTTATGGTAATCCTATGCTTCGTTTTCAGTTAGTTGTATATTACAGCGATGGCACACGAAATGTATTGGGAAGTGACGAAAGCTGGACATGGAAGAGTGGACCTGTGATTAAAACAAATCTTTATTTGGGTGAACTATATGATGCACGTCAGGAAGTAAAGGGATGGTGCAAAGCGGAAACTCCCTGCAATGATTGGGATAAGGCTATACTGGCTAAAGAAAATATGCCTCCACGCTTAATTGCACAATCGATGGATCCAATTAGAACGAAACAGGTTTTGAAAGCAGTTAAGATGTGGCAGGATTCTACAGGCAATTGGATATTTGATTTTGGTGTAAATCTAGCAGGTATTCCTCACTTAGATATCCAGCAACCTGCCGGAACTCATCTCTCTATTCGTATAGCTGAAGAAAAGAAACCTAATGGTTCACTGGATTTTGCATCATTGGGATGGATACATCATGGGAAAATACCTACTGATGAGTATATTTGTAAGGGTGAAGGTAATGAACAGTGGTCCCCAAGATTTACTTACCACGGGTTTCGCTATGCCGAGCTCTCCGGAATGATAGAAAAGCCCGACTTGTCTACTATGAGCTTGATAGTAGTACATAGCGATATGGCTAATACAGGTGTCTTTGAATGTGCTAACACTCAAATCAACAAACTTCACGAGTTGGCTATGCGCACAGTACTGAGTAATCTACATGGAATTCCTACTGATTGTCCCGATCGTGAAAAGTGTGGATGGTTGGGTGATTCTCACGCTTATGTGAAAATGGCTAACCTTAACTTGCAAATGAATAACTTCTGGATGAAATACCTGGGTGATATCAGATCAGGTGCAAATGCCGTGGAAAAAAAGACTTTATTCCATGAACGTTTTAACAGTAAATTTTATTTCACTGATAAACCAGCAGGTTTACCTTACATGATTGCTCCCGGCAAACGCCTGTGTGGTGTTGCTTCTCCGGATTGGGGCACTGCATTGGTACAGCTGCCATGGTGGCTTTATGTTTACTATGGCAATAAAGATTTACTGAAGGACTATTACTCAAACATGAAATATTGGACGGATTACGTTTCAGGGCTTGCTCAGGATACAGCACGTACAAATAAGTATGGCAAAACGACTAAACATATCGTTTACCAGGGACTTGGTGATTGGTGCCCACCGGGCGGAAACAAAAACATTGATACTCCCATTGAATTTACATCCACTGCTTTTCATTATCAGGATGTCAGTATTATGGAACGGGTAGCTCATTTACTGGGAAAAGAAGTTGATGCCAAAAAATACGCAACAGAAAAACAGTTAATTGCTGAGGAAGTTGTGGCTAATTTATATGATGCACAGCATAAAACCTTTGGAAGTCAAACTGCTGATGCAATGGCATTGGATTTTGGTCTTGTACCGAAAGGTGATGAGAAAGCAGTTTCTGATGCTATGGTTCGCAACATGAATGAAAAATATAAGGGTTTCATGAATTGTGGTATTTTTGGAATTACCCGTATCGGTAGTATGTTAGCCCGCAATGGTAACAGTCAGGCTGCTTGGAAAATGTTTACTAAAAAAGGAGAAAATAGTTTCGAATGGATGTGGAGTTCTGCAGATGTTACTTCACTTTGGGAAGTTCTTCCTACCAACACAGTCAGCATGAAAGCTGCAGCTACAGGTTCCCTCAATCACCCTATGCAGGCAGGTTATGATGTTTGTTTTTATGAGGATATCGCAGGTATTCGCCCTGATGCCTCAGGTTATGGATTCAAAGTTATTCGCTTCGAACCTTTGTTTACTTCAAATCTGCAATGGGCAAAGGCAAGTATTGAATCACCTTATGGAACGGTAGCTAGCAGCTGGAAGAAGGATGCTGATAAATTGAATTGGATGATTACCATCCCTGCAAATTCCACAGGAAATGTAGCCTTGCCAAAAGGGGAAAATATTACGGTTAACGGTGTAAAGTTGAATGTGAAAAAATATGCACCAGTTAATAGTAACAGTGAAACCACCCTATATCATTTTCCCTCTGGTAATTTTTATATTCAAACATGGTGATTATTTTAATCTGAAAAACCAAATGATGAAAAAAATCACGCTTATCCGAAGATCAACAGAACAAAATAATTGAATCGCAATGACTACATAATTATATTAATCAGATAGGTAACAATTTTTTTAAGTTATCAACTCTACTTACATTTGATAATTATAAAAATCGAAAAGTATGAACCGTAAAATAATTCGTTTTTTCTGGCCGCTACTAGGCCTGTTGGTTTG
>DASVHX010000278.1:0-2919 GCA_036382355.1 Bacteroidales bacterium | reverse complement strand
CTTACTTTCACCAACGCAGAATGTCGTTCTGGCACAAACAGTTGGCTATCCCAAATAGCTTTTTGACCTTAGTGATTTCTAAGCGAAGAAAAAAACAGCCCGAATCTCATGTAGTTAAGCCATGAGTTCCAGGCTGTTTTATGAATAACAGGGTAACGGTTAGTAACCGAAGCCCATACCTGTGCGCGACACGAAGAAAATACCGAGAATTGCAGCGAGGATTGTAGCAATTATGATGGAGATTATGAAAATACAGATGATAGTGATAATAACATAACCGGCAACTTTATCATGAGGTGTATGCTTTAAAACCGGCAGACCGGTAAACAAAAGATAGATACTATAGAGCATTCCAATCGTCATTATCAGTGCCAACGATGGGACCAGTAAAATAATTCCTGCTATCCATCCAGGCGTGTAGGAATAAACAACCAATTGGAAAGAACGGCCAAAGTTTTTTTCCGACTCGAATGAGGGGGCCAGCAAATCAACAATCCAGGCAGTGAGAAATACGCCAATAACGGCTGAAAGAAACTGGATAATTCCTGTTTCAAATGCCATTGACCAACTGCGAATTGTATAGCCCATTACCGAATGTCCGACCAATCCATACCCAATTATTGCGGCAACAGTTGGAATAAGTGCAAGGATAATCACATATCCAAAAAGGATTTTAATTGTATTTGGCTGTTCGGCAAAAATCACCGGCCATTCCAATTTTGGCTTCATCAGGATATTCTTTACGCGGTCGGTCAGGTTGGTTTTCCCTGTTAAAGCGGCAGTAAAGACTTCCGAGGCTTCTTTAAAATCAGGCTCCTTAAACTTGTAACCGGATTGCCATGGTGAAGAAGGATTTACTTGCTGTGGATCGGGATCCGCTGGTGCGACACCCGCCCCACAGGACACGCAAAATTTTGATTCTGGATTCAGTTCTGCTCCGCATTGTGGACAAAATTTCATGGCCGTTCAATTTTTGGTTAATATTACTTGATTGATATTTAAGCATACAGGAATCATTATCCTGTGGAATTTGCGACCTTGTAGAAATAATAATTTAGGATTACATAACAAATATAGGTCGTAATATTAGGAATATCAAACAAGTAGCTAATTAATTTTCAACCAATTCAAAATCCATCTGCTTTTTTTGGAGGTTTACGCTCCTTACCTTTATGATTACCGGATCGCCGAGTTTGTATTGTCGTCCATAACGCTGCCCGACCACCCGGTAATTTTCGTCGTCGAGATAATAATAATCGTCCTTCATAAAACGCATCGAAACCATTCCTTCGCACTTACTTTCCTTCAATTCGACATAAAGGCCAAATTTACTCACGCCCGAAATAAGACCTGTGAAAGTCTGTCCAATTTTATCTGAAAGATATTCTGCCTGCTTGTATTTCACCGATGCCCTTTCGGCTTCCACGGCTTTGCGTTCCATGTCGGTGGAATGAATGCAGTATGTTTCAAATTCCTGCTCATTTACCGAAGGTTTTCCATCCATATAACCCAGCAAAAGCCGGTGCACCATAAGGTCGGGATAACGGCGTATAGGCGAGGTAAAGTGCGTATAGTAGCGGAAAGCCAGGCCATAATGCCCGATATTTTTAGTTGAATAAATGGCCTTCGCCATAGTACGTATGGCAATAGATTCGATCATGTTCTGCTCACCTTTACCGGCAATATCTTCGAAGAGTTTATTGAAGGAACTTACCACGCCTTTGCGCGAACCGATGTTCAACTTATAACCCAGTTTATGCAGGAATTCAGAAAAGTTGGCCAGTTTTGTAGCGTTTGGCTCGTCGTGTATGCGGTAAACAAAGGTTTTAGGTTTTGCTTTGGCCTCTACCTTGCCTATTTTTTCTGCTACCCGCCGGTTGGCCAACAGCATAAAATCTTCAATGAGGTAATTGGCTTCTTTTTGTTCCTTAATGTAGGTCCCTATTGGTTTTCCTTTATCATCGAGATCAAATTTCACTTCCTGCGAATGGAATGCGATGGATCCGCTGTGAAACCTGTCCTGTCTGAGTTTATCGGATATATGATGCAAGGTTAGCAATTCATCTTTAAAATCGCCTTCAGCACCTTCTATCATCATTTGTACTTCATCGTAAGCATAACGGCGATTCGATTTTATTACAGTTTTGCCAAACCATTCGTTATAAACTTTTCCTTTTTCGTCCATTTCGAATACGGCGGAAATGCAGAGTTTTTCTTCATCAGGACGAAGTGAACATACCAGGTTCGAAAGCTGTTCTGGAAGCATGGGAATAGTGCGGTCTACCAGATAAATGGATGTTCCGCGTTCAAATGCTTCGCGATCGATCAGGGAACCGTCTATAACATAATGAGAAACGTCGGCGATATGAACGCCAATTTCCCAGCGGTCGTCGCCTGATTTCTTCAGTGAAAGCGCATCATCAAAATCCTTTGCATCCAACGGATCTATTGTACATGTCCATACATCGCGGAAATCGCGTCGCCTGGCAATTTCTTCGGAAGAAATAATATTCTGTATTTTTTTTGCTTCCTGTTCAACTTCCTTCGGAAAGTGGAGCGGAAATTCGAATTCGGCGAGGATCGAATTCATTTCCACGTCATTATTGCCGGGTTCGCCCAGTACATGTATAATTTCGCCAATAGGGTTGGTGGCATCAGCTGGCCATTCAGTAATGCGTGCAACAACTTTCTGCCCGTTTTTAGCGCCATGCAATGCGGTAAGCGGGAGGTAAATATCCACGGGTACAGAAGCATTATCGGGAACCATGAAAGCAAATTTGCCGGAAACATGAACCACGCCGACAAACTGTTTACGACCGCGTTCTATGATCTCTATGATCTGGCCTTCCGTCTTGCGGCCTTTCCTGGCAGGGAATATATGTACCTTTACAATATCGCCATTAAGTGCGTGGAATGTAT
>DASVHX010000277.1:0-3351 GCA_036382355.1 Bacteroidales bacterium | reverse complement strand
TCGAAGGACTCTATAGTTATAACTCCACTTCCGTCGGGGATGAGGAGGCGCTGGGACACTCATAGGCCAGCGTAGTGGACAGTTGAATTGTTTAATGTCGACTTCTATATTCTTTAAAGCAAAAAAAGGATGGCACTGGTAAGAGCGCCATCCTTTTTTAAGATTTTATCATCAGGAGTTATTTCTTCTTATCTTCTTCCTTCACTATATTCACAATTTTGATCTTATCTTTTTTGGTGATGCCTGAAAGCACTTCGATATTGATTCCATCGGAAAGTCCGGTTTTGATGAAGCGTTTTGCAAAGGTTTGCGGTCCGGTTTCTATTTCCACATAAGCAGTATCGCCCTTAAACTGGAGCAGGCTTTCGGGGATTGCCATTACGCTGTCGCGATGTTCGAGCACAATGTCGGCATTAGCACTATAACCAGCCCTTATAAAACTGGTGGACTTTAGCTTTACAGCAGCTTTTATCTCAAATTGAATAGCGCCATTTTCCTCAACACCCTTTGGTGAAATATGCTCCAGCGAAGCTTTGAATTTTTCGGTATCGATGGCACCAACCGATAGGATGAGTTCCATTCCTTCGTGAAGTTTTCCTACTTCCGATTCGTCCACCTTGCCTTTAAAGATCATTTCGCCCATATCGGCAACAGTTGCAATGGTAGTTCCGGCATTAAAGTTATTGCTTTCGATTACCGAATTGCCAACCTCTACGGGTACAGTAAGTACCATACCTTCAATAGTGGAGCGAATGAGTGTATTTGTTACCGGTCCGGCTTTTTTGGTAATACCTTCGCGGATAAGCTGAAGATTATCTTCGGCAGTTTCCACGGACTCTTTGGCTGTTTTAATGGCTAACTGGTAGGTCTGGAACTCTGCAGCGGCTATCACCTTTTGGTCGAACAATAACTTCTGCCTGTCGTACGCCTGCTTTGCATCGTCAAGCGATATTTTGGCGCGGTTTACACGCGATTCGGCTTCGTTAAGTTCTATCATATTTGGAATAATCTTTACCTTGGCGATGAGATCGCCTTTGGTTACCTTCTTGCCTGCTTCCACATATATAGCTTCGATAATTCCCGATACCTGCGGCTTGATTTCTATTTCCCTGCGCGGAAGTACTGATCCTGTTGCTACCGTCTTCTTTACAATATTGGTCACGATTGGTACCTGTGTTTCGAAAACCACTGGTTTTGCCTGCGATTTTTTATAAAGATAAACGATGGTGCCGATGAAAATGACAAGGATAATGACGCCAATAAATACTTTGAAAGCTGTTTTCATAATTGTATTGTATAATATTTATAATTTCTCTTATTGTAATTTAATTGCGTTTGCTAATGTTTATTTGGTTGAGGGTTTGGATAGGTTCAGTGTTAGTTTGGTTTGAATGGTTTGAGTGTTTGTAATACTGTAAAACATTTTAAAAAATCTACATCTCTTTATTTATTATGATATATTCCCGAAATTAATTTTCGTCGCGCAAAGCATCAATAGGTTTTATACTCACTGCACGGCGTGCAGGTATCAATCCGGCCAGTGCACCGGAAATAACCAGGATAAATAGTGCAATCATCGCCACATTAAAATTTACCTCAGGCCGTTTGAACATCGAGCTCTCCCCGCCGGAATTTACAAGCAAATAATTTATTCCTTCAAGCAAAGCAACGCCAATCACCAATCCAAAGTAACCTGCCACTGAGGTAAGGAAAATGGACTCGGTGATGATTTGCCCGATAATGTTAGATGGCCTGGCCCCAAGAGCTCTCCGGATACCGATTTCCTTTGTACGTTCTTTGACGATTACAAGCATAATATTGCTGATGCCAATCACCCCGGCAAGCAGCGTACCTATGCCAACCAGCCATATCAGCCCATTGATACCTGCAAAAAGGCCAACCATTTTCTTGTATTCATTTTCCATGTTAAAATGGCCAAGAGCTTCTTTATCCAAAGGCGAAACACTATGGCGGCGGGCCATAAGCGCGATTGCTTTGTTCTCAACTTCCGATGCAGGAATACCCGATTTGCTGGTCATGGCAAACCAACCAACCACATCGCCATAGTTGTACGTTTTCTGCAATGTTGTGAATGGCATAAAGATGGTTTGCTCTTTATCGCCACCAAAATTTACATTGGAATTTGCAGGTTTAAAAGTGCCGATTACTTTAAAATATACACCCTGGATACGGATATACTGGTCGAGCGGAACTTCCCCGGGCTTAAAAAGGATATCCGCTACCTTATTGCCTATTACGGCTACTTTACGTTGTCCAAGGATATCATTTTCATTCAGGAAGCGCCCGGATGTAAGAGTAACCGGATCAATACGATTCCAGTCGGGATAGTCGCCATTGATGGTAAAAGCACCGGATTTGAGTCCGCGTACCACATTGTCGCCGCCTCTGAAACCACCTCCCTGTAAACGCGGAGCCAACAAGTCAATTTCGGGTATATTATCGCGCAAAGCTGCGATATCTCCATTATTAAAATTAAAGGAACGGTTTCGTGGAAATCCTTTATAAGGAACTGAAGTACGTTGCGTCCACATGAAACAACTGTTGGTCGAAAAATCACCAAAATCGGAAGTCACGCCATTCTGAAGACCTTTACCGGAGCCAAGCATAACGATAAGCATAAAAATGCCCCAGAAAACACCAAAAGCAGTGAGCAGCGTGCGTAGTTTGTTTTTTCTAAGCGCACTCAATATTTCCTGCCAGCGATCTATATCGAACATGTTAGCTTTTATTGAATTGGTGAATGACCTGAATATATACTGCTTAAATTTTATTCATCTCTTAATGCTTCAACTGGTTTAACAGCGGCGGCTTTTCTTGCTGGTACAAAGCCGGCAATTGCTCCTGCAACGATCAAAAGTATAGTTGCGCTGATGGCGATGCCGAAATTAGCCTCCGGGTTACGAAAGAAATCGGAAGGCGGCATATATTTTGAAACAAGTTCGAGCAGCCCGATACCAAGTAAAAGTCCTATATATCCTGCAAATCCTGTTATTAAGATAGCTTCCTGCATTACCAGGTTGATTATGCCCCATGGTGTTGCGCCAAGCGCCTTGCGGATGCCTATTTCTTTGGTGCGTTCCTTCACTACGATCATCATAATATTACTTACGCCTACAATACCGGCGATAATAGTACCTATTCCTATGATCCAGATAAAGAGACGGATCCCGGCGAAAAGCTTCATTACTTTAGCGTATTGTTCAACGTTGTTCCAAACCTGCACAGCACGTTTATCGTTGGGATCAAACTTGTATTTGGCGGCCATTTTGCTCTGAATCTCATCAGCCATTTGCTTGCTTTGGTCAACGGTAGCTTTACCAGTTGTAAGCG
>DASVHX010000276.1:0-3794 GCA_036382355.1 Bacteroidales bacterium | reverse complement strand
CCGGGAATCAAACTCAGTTTCTCCTGCGAAGCTTTTGTTATTTGCACATAGAGTGGAATGCCAACATCGAGAAGCACTTCATAACCATAGCCTGAAGGTACAATCTCCTGAACTGTACCATGGAGGTTGTTGGCCGTGCTTAGCCCTGTTGAGGTTTCGCTCAGGATTATGTCGGTACTGCGGATGAGGATAAATCCTTCAGAAACTCCAAGTACAGTTAATAGAACAAAGCTCAATGGAGTTCCGGGAATTACCGCTTCTGCTAGTTCGCTGCCGGGCTTGCTATTTACATAAACCTTGAAAAAATTCTTGACGCCTGTAAAATCAGCCACAAACTTCGATTTTGGATGATGAAATACCTCGTCTGGTGTGCCTTGTTGAAGCATATTCCCTTTGTCAAGAACGGCAATCCTTGTGGCAAGCGACACTGCTTCTTCAAAATGATGAGTTACATGCAGGATGGTTGTCCCCATTTGATTAATACTTCGAAGTAATTTGCGAAGATCATCCTGCATTTGAATGTCGAGTGAAGAAAGAGGTTCGTCGAGAAGCAGACAATGTGGCTTCATAATCAGGGTCCTGGCGAGGGCCACGCGTTGCAGTTCTCCCCCCGAGAGCGTTTCAGGTCTGCGTTGAAGCAAATGCGCAATCCCGGTATGTTCGGCCTGTCGCATTACTTCCTTGTCGATGTCAGCTTGATGTGTTCCGCGCCTTTGAAGCGGGAAAGCGATATTCGCGGCAACATTCATATGCGGAAATATTGCCAGATCCTGGAATACAAGACCAATTCGGCGATGCTGTATTTTTTCAAAGGTAATATTTCGGTTATTAAGCCAAACTTCCCCTTCATCCGGACGTACAAGACCGGCTATAGTTTCAAGTATCAGTGATTTACCAGCTCCTGAGTGGCCCAGTAACATAAAGTATTCTCCATCACACAATTCCAGATTGATATCGTTTAATGCGAATACTCCTAATTTTTTTGAAATGTGTTTTAACTCCAGGTTGGCCATATTGTTATCGTTACCTCCTTGGTGCTTCGTTAGTTTGGCGGTTGCGACCGATAAGACGAAGAAGGATGAAAACGCCTAGAGCAATCAATACAAAAAGTACAGCAGCAGGTCGCGCATATTTTAATCCAAAGGCTCCAAAGCGTTCGAAAATCAGCACCGGGGCTGTCATAGGATGATATGCTATAATGACTACCGCTCCGAATTCACTCATGCCACGTGCAAACATCATCACCATCCCGCTGATTATACTTCGCCATGCCATGGGCACCGATATTGAAAAGAAGACCCGGGCCGGCGACGCACCAAGTGTGAGCGCAACCTTTTCGAGCCGCTCGGGCACTGCAGAGAATCCGTCGCGTGCGGCATTAATTAAAAATGGAATGCTCACAAAAGCCATAGCCAATGCAATTCCTGCTGTTGTCCCAACAAAATGTATTCCGGCCATTGATGCCAGGCTTCCAACCCAGGTGTTGCGGGAAATGCAACCCAACAGTGCAATCCCAGCTGCTGTATGCGGAATGACAACTGGCAGGTCGATAGCTCCGATAACCAGTTGTCTGAATCGGAATTTTTTCCGGGCGAGAATATAGGCTAACGGAATAGCTGCAATGCCAAAGATGAAAGTAGCTGCCATTGAAGTAAACAAGGTTAGCCAAACACTGTGGCTGATTTCTTTGTCAGAAGCTGCTTCGGCTAATTCGCCGGGAGTAACCGAAATCAATAAACCTGCAAGCGGAGCTATAATAAATAGCAGAGCCAATCCGCTTAATAGGATAAGCAGCAGGTTAAATGGCTGAATAGTTTTTACTTTCAAAAAAACTTAAGGTTAAATTTAAATACCGTGCTTCAATGCAAATGTAGTAATTTCGCTTATTGCCCAAAGACATGTGGACAATAGAACAACAATCTATTGAGTATGTCCGTTTACAAACTATATTTGACAGAATTAATCAACAATATACATTACATAGCTTTATGTCGAACAAAGTTGCTTTAATTACCGGAGTGACCGGCCAGGATGGGGCATACCTCGCAGAATTTCTTTTGAAAAAAGGATATGTTGTTCATGGCCTCAAACGCCGTAGCTCCCTCTTCAATACCGATCGAATCGATCATTTATACCAGGATCCGCATGCCTCAGATCGTAAATTCATTCTGCATTATGGCGATCTTACCGATTCCTCAAACCTGATAAGGATTGTGCAGGAAACCCAACCCGACGAAATATATAACCTGGCGGCGATGTCGCATGTGAGAGTGAGTTTTGATACTCCTGAATATGTGGCTAATGCAGATGGGCTTGGAATGCTTCGTCTTCTGGAAGCCATTCGTATTCTTGGCCTGGTTGAAAAAACACATATTTATCAAGCTTCTACAAGCGAACTTTATGGACTGGTGCAGGAAGTACCCCAGTCCGAAAAAACACCATTTTATCCCAGAAGTCCGTATGCTGTAGCAAAAATGTATGCCTACTGGATAACGGTTAATTACCGCGAAGCTTATGGGCTGTTCGCATCCAACGGCATTTTATTTAATCATGAGTCGCCTATTCGTGGCGAAACATTTGTTACCCGCAAGATTACAATGGCTGTTTCGAAAATAGCGCTCGGCCTGCAGGAAAAGATGTTTTTGGGCAACCTTTCTGCAAGGCGCGACTGGGGACATGCGAAGGATTATATCAGGGCTATGTACCTTATTCTGCAACAGGATAAACCCGACGATTTTGTAATTGCTACCGGAGTTACGACCGAAGTGCGTGAATTTGTGAGGATGGCCTTTGCCGAATTAGGCATCGAAGTTGCATTCCACGGAGAAGGAATCGACGAAAAAGCATATGTAGTAAAATGTAACGATCCGGCATATCTTGTTCCTGAAGGGAAGATTGTGGTTGAAGTTGATAAGGCATATTTCCGTCCGACAGAAGTAGAAATGTTAATTGGAAACCCCGAAAAGGCAAACAGAGTGCTTGGCTGGTATCCGGAATACGATTTGAAAGGCCTGGTGGCCGATATGATGCAATCAGATATAAAACTCATGCAGAAGGATAAATACCTGAGGGATGGTGGTTACCGGATAATGAATTATTTTGAATAAACTATTAATAAGATAAAGTGTCGCACAATCGATAGTAGCATGGAGTTGAACAGTAAAATATACGTTGCCGGGCATAAAGGCCTTGTAGGAAGCGCCATTATTGCTAACCTGAAGCAGAGAGGATATTCAAATTTTATTCTACTAACACATGTTGAGCTAAATTTGCAAGATCAACAAGCGGTAAATTCGTTTTTCGCCGTGGAGAGACCTGAATATGTATTCCTTGCCGCTGCAAAAGTTGGCGGCATTTATGCCAATTCTAAATTCCGTGCACAATTTCTTTTGGAAAACCTCGAGATACAGAATGCCGTTATTCAAGCGTCTCATCTGTATGGCGTTAAGAAATTGATTTTTCTGGGCAGCAGTTGCATATACCCCAAAAATGCCCCTCAGCCCATGAGTGAGGAAGCCCTGCTTACCGGTCCACTTGAGTATTCGAATGAGCCTTATGCCATAGCAAAAATTGCAGGATTAAAGTTGTGCGAGGCTTATAACCAGCAATACGGGACAAATTTTATTTCGGTTATGCCTACCAACCTGTATGGTTATAACGACAATTTTCACTTGCGTAATTCACATGTATTGCCTGCATTGATCCGTAAAATGTATCTGAGCCGGTGTCTGGATGAGCAAAATTTTAATGCAATCAGGAGTGATCTGGAAAAATATCCACAGGATGAAATTAGT
>DASVHX010000275.1:0-5150 GCA_036382355.1 Bacteroidales bacterium | reverse complement strand
CACAGGTTGGCCATTCAGCAGACCGCGTAAAAACATAGTTTGGATGATAACATGTCCATTAAAATCGCAGAGGCGGTTTACGATACCCTCCAGGGTAATGGCTTTTGCTGGCCTGTTTATCTGGTTGAAGGTAGCCTGCGTGCCTGCATCTAGCTTCAGCACGTTACTGTCTATCCTGAGCAGCGCCTCGCGAACAGATTCCTTATAGAGCATGGTAGCATTGGACAGCACTGTAACCCTTGCCCTTGGGAAAAAAGTGTCGCGCAATTTCAACACATCATCCACTATTACGGCAAACTGCGGGTGGAGCGTAGGTTCACCATTGCCTGCAAATGTGAGGCTATCGGGATAAATGTTCTCATGCTGCAATGCTTTGAAACGCTCCTCCAGCGAATGGCGGATCTGGTCGGGTTTAAAAAGCAGTGCCCTTACAGCCGGGTTCGATTTGGTAAGCCCGCATTCGCAATAAATACAATCGAACGTGCAAATCTTTATATTAGCCGGCAGCAGGTTAATACCCAAAGAGATTCCAAAACGCCTGCTTTTGAGCGGGCCAAAAACGATTTCATCAAAGAGAATACCTGACATATTGAAGATTTGCTGCAAAGGTAGAACAAAAACCGGTAGCGATTGTTTTCCATAAACCCGCGTTGTTTGTGGCTTTTGGCTGCATCGCCTGGAGTATTAAATTTTTATCTACATTTGAAAAGATAAATTTCCATCATGTTCTCTGTTGACGAAATTAAGGCTCCTATCGCCTCACATATTACTGAATTCGAAAAGCACTTCAAAGCTTCGATGCAAAGCTCGGTTCCGCTTCTTGATATCATTACCAAATACATTATCAAACGCAAAGGCAAGCAGATGCGGCCAATGTTTGTTTTCCTCTCAGCCGGATTGTGCGGAGGAATCAGCGATACCACATACAGGGCAGCTTCGCTTATCGAATTGCTGCATACTGCCACACTTATACACGACGATGTGGTGGACGATTCCAACGAACGCCGGGGCTTTTTTTCCATTAATGCTTTGTGGAAAAATAAAATTGCCGTGCTGGTAGGCGATTACCTCCTTTCGCGCGGTCTGTTACTTGCCCTGGATAACGAAGATTTCGACCTGCTTCGTATCGTTTCCCATGCCACAAAGGAAATGGCGGAAGGCGAGCTGCTTCAGATCGAAAAAGCCAGGCACCTCGATATTGAAGAAGATGTGTATTTCGAGATCATCCGCAAAAAAACTGCCTCTCTGATTGCTTCGTGTTGCGCTTCCGGTGCCACTTCGGCAGGAGCTTCCAGGGAAATCATAGAAAGCATGCATCAGTTTGGCGAATATGTTGGTATTGCCTTCCAGATCCGCGACGATCTGTTCGATTATCAGAAGAGCAAGGAAACAGGTAAACCCAATGGTATCGATATCAAAGAGAAGAAAATGACGCTTCCGCTGATCTATATGCTGAACAATGCAGGTTGGGCAGAACGGCGGCATGCCACCCATATCGTGAAGAACCATAACAATGAGCCAGAGCGTGTTGCAGAACTCATAAACAAAGTGAATCTTAGCGGAGGCATTGATTATGCCGAACAAAAAATGAAGGAATACCAGGATAAAGCGCTGGCAATTCTAAGAAATTTTCCACAAAACGAATATTATAATTCTCTGGAACAGCTGGTTATATTCTCCACGCAACGTAAACACTAACGCAGAGGCAGCGTAAAAGCAAAAGTAGTTCCAACACCTTTGGAGCTGCGCACATCAATGGATTGGTCGTGCGCTTCAATAATATGTTTTACAATGGAAAGGCCAAGACCCGACCCGCCTTGCTCGCGGGAGCGCGCTTTATCTGCCCTGTAAAAACGTTCGAATATACGGGGAATATCCTGTGGTTCGATGCCAGGGCCATTGTCGGTAATCTCCACCAGCACGTTTTCATCCATATCGAAAAAGCTGATCTTGGTTTTGCCATCTTCCTTGCGTCCGTATTTAAGCGAGTTGTCAAGGAGATTTATAAAAACCTGGCGTATGCGTTCCAGGTCGGCTTTTACAAAAATGGGTTTGTCGTATATTTCTGAAAAGTAAATCGTTTTGCCCTGACTACGGGCTTTAATCTCCATAAAATCGGTTACTTCACGGGCCAGAGCCACTATATCGAAACGCTCCAGGTTTAATTGTACGGCACCCGATTCGAGGCGCGAGATATTTTCGAGATCATCCACAAGGGTTATCAGGCGGTTTATGGAATTTTCGGTACGTTCGAGATATTCCCGGTTGATCGACGGATCTTCCAGTCCCCCGTCGAGTAAGGTAAGCACATACCCTTGTATGTTGAAGATTGGCGTTTTTAATTCGTGTGAGATGTTCCCCAGGAACTCGCGACGGTATTCGGCCATCTTCTTGAGCTTCTCTATTTCATTCTTATGGTCTTCGCCCCAACGCAACACTTCTTCATGCACATTTTCCAGTGTGTCGGCATCTACATTCAACTTTTGTTTTGTAGTATCCCCGGATCGTTTATACTTGCTGATAGTTTTGTAAATTACTTTGATCTTTTGATAAATGAAACGCTCGAGAGTGTATCGGAAAAAGAAAAAGACAAATAGGAATACAGCAATAGCACTAAGTATAAGGGTTGCCGGCGGGATATGAAGTCCGGCACTAAATAGGGAGAGCAACCATGCTCCCATGGCAAAAACACTGGTGAGCAGTGCATTAATAAAGACCAGATTTCGGGGTTCGGATAAATTCATAGCGAAGGCTTCGGGAATTATTCTTCGTATTTGTATCCGACACCTTTTACCGTCCGGATATTTTCAATGCCAATCTTTTCGCGGATTTTTCGCACATGCACATCGATAGTGCGATCGCCCACAAAAACGTTATCACCCCATACCTTGGAAAAGATTTCTTCTCGGGTAAATACTTTATTGGGTTTGGAAGTAAGCAATACCAACAATTCAAATTCCTTGCGTGGCAGGAATATCTCCTGTCCACTTTTTATTACCAGGTATCGTTCGCGGTCGATATACAGATCGGGTAATGGTGCATCAGGTTCCGCAATTGCACCGCCGGGCCTGTAGCGGCGCAGCAGCGCTTTTACCCGGCTGGTAAGTATTCGGGGCTTTACAGGTTTGGTTATATAATCATCAGCCCCGGCATCGAAACCTGCAATTTGCGAGTAATCCTCTCCGCGGGCAGTCAGGAAAACGATAATTGATTCGGAAAGTCCCGGAATTTGTCTTATTTCGCGACAAGCTTCAATGCCGTCCATTTCTGGCATCATTACATCCAGTATAATAAGGTGAGGAAGGTGAAGCCTTGCAATTTCAATGGCTTCCTTGCCATTGCCGGCACTATAGATAATGTAACCTTCCTTTTTGAGGTTGTAACTCAGAAACTCAATAACATCGGGTTCGTCGTCGACTAATAAAATGCGATAAGGTTGAGGTTCCATTCAGATTTATTTAATGACTTATAATGGCTTCGAAAAGAAGTTGATCTTGCTTTCGGTGGGTAAAGTTACAACTTTGAGTTCCCATCATCAGGATTTAACATAAAATTAATGTTGATGATTCGTATAAAGCTACATTTTACGATTCGGGCAATAATCATTGTATTTTAAAAGTTATCACGAATAATCTAACTTCATAATGAAACCATTGCTCCCTTTCAAATCACTTTTCTTATCTCTTGCATTGCTTGTCAATATTGCCGGGTTTGCCCAGGCCACACCCAAGAAGTTCATGCCGGCCGATGTTTGCCTTTCGCCAACCGAGGGAAGCCTTGCTATCCTTATAAATACATATCGCCGGCAAAAGAAACTTCCTGATGTAACGCTTTCGCGATCGCTAACTTATGTTGCGCAGGTACATGTCCGCGATCTTGCGAAGTATTACAGGCAAAGTAACAGGTGCAACCTGCATAGCTGGTCGGACAATGGTCGCTGGAAGTCATGCTGCTACACATCCGATCAACGCAAGGCTTCGTGCATGTGGAGTAAGCCGCGCGAATTGACTAACTACAAAGGTGATGGCTTCGAAATAGCCTTCTATTCTACTTATGAATATTCATCACCTGACGATTTTGCTGAAGCTATCCTGAAGGGATGGAAGGGAAGCAAAGGGCACAACCAGGTAATCATAAATGCCGGAATGTGGAAGGATGTTAACTGGAAGGCAATGGGAATAGGTGTTTATGGTGAATACGCAGTGGTATGGTTTGGTGAACTTTCCGATGATGATGGAATCCCCGGCATATGCACAGAATAGTATTTTGCGTAATTTTAGCTCGCGACAGCGGAGCCCGGCTTTTCGCATATCATAAAATAATCCAGATAATCATTCTACGAGAATAAGATTCAATGAGCACAAAAAAAATAATACTTTACCTGGTAAGCGGATTATTAATGTCATATGTTCATGGGTCTTCAGCATATGCCCAGAAGTTTGAAGGTGGCGTATTAGCAGGGCTCTGCGCCAGCCAGGTTGCCGGAGATACCTATAGCGGTTATGATAAAGCCGGAATATTCGCCGGTGGTTATGTTTCGCTTCCGTTGAGCAATCGTTTAGATATTCGGCTTGAGTTGGATTATATCCAAAAAGGCAGCCGTAAAAATCCTGTCCCCGATGCGGCAGATTACGACAGCTATTTAATGCGATTGGGTTATGTGGAAATGCCTTTGCTTCTCCGGTTTCATATTGGAAGTAAACTAGTGGCGGAAGCAGGCCCGGCTATTTCGTTCCTGCTGCATTCCAGCGAAAAATTTAATCAGGAAGATGTCTATATTCATTTATTTAAAAAGCAGAACCTGAGTATTATCGCTGGTATTTCATACCCGGTTACGGAGAAAATTTCTGCCGGGATACGTACAAATAATTCGCTAACCTCTATCCGGAAGGACAAGTTTACAGGAAATATATGGCGACTTTGGGGTTATGGGCAATTTAACGATGTGCTGGTGCTTACTTTTGGTTATAAACTATAGAAGTTCTTATGCAAAAACACAAGATTGTAATAGGCGTAACCGGAGCAAGCGGCGCCATATATGCCAGTCTCCTGCTCGAAAAGCTGCATATTCTCAACAATCAGGTTGAAGAATGCGGTGTGGTATTCTCCCAATATGCCCGCTCGGTGTGGGAATATGAGTTGGGTAACGA
>DASVHX010000274.1:0-9557 GCA_036382355.1 Bacteroidales bacterium | reverse complement strand
TTAGAATTAGAAACAGTTTTATGGCCGACATTGTTTGAATTTTGATTTGCAAAGATAATCATTATCCTCCAAAAACTAATTATTTTTAAAATGTCATTGGAAACACAAGGCGTGAGATATTTAAGATTTATCTTCAGACTTGCTTTGCTGATGAAGAATGAAAAATCTGTATTGAAAATTTTCGCCCCTTTGAATCATGAATTATGAATGATTCAATGCCAAATGAGGGTTATAAAGCTCAAATTGAACAACCTTTTTATTCTGCTTTTTGAACTAACCTAATTCAGGTTGAATGCGTTTTGTATGTTGGCAAATCTTTTTCTCAAGAAGGGCGTAAGGTTCTGTCTACGACAGATTGAATGAAGTGTTCTTAAGCTGAATATGCTTGTGTAATAATGTTTTACTGCTATTTTACTGGTTTCCTTTTTCAAAATCGAGCAACCATTTCTTTCTCCAGATACCTCCGCCGTAGCCTGTTAAATTTCCATCCTCGCCAATTACCCTGTGGCAAGGAATAATAATCGAAATCCTGTTCATTCCGTTTGCGTGACCAACTGCCCGAATGGCTTCCGGTTTCTTAATAGCTATTGCTTGCTGCTTATACGACCGGGTTGAACCATAGGGAATCATTTGCAATTCATTCCACACTGCTTGTTGAAATTCAGTTCCGGGAATATACAATGGAACGGTAAATACTTTGCGTTTCCCTTCAAAATATTCGTTGAGTTGCAAGTTGAGTATATCAAAATGATGATGCGCACCCTGGATGATGGTTGCATTCATAAGCTTTGTCAGCAATTTTAATTCTGTTTCCAGCATTCGTCTGTCACTGAATTCCAGAAGGCAGATGCCTTGTTCAACTGCGCAGGCAAACATTGTTCCCAATGGTGTTTCCAGGCGCGTAATATTTATGATTTGTTTGTCTTTACTGTTGGATGGCGAAACGCCAAAAACAGATTTGAATGAATCATTAAAACCACTCAGCGATTCGTAGCCCGTATCAAATGCTACTGCTGTAATTGATTCCCCGTGTTGAATTTTCTTAAATGCTGTATTGATACGAAACATTCGTTGGTAAGCATGAAATGTGATACCATGATTTTTCAAAAACCATCGGCGGATTTTACTTGGCTCAATTCCTTTTTTACGCAAATCCCAATCTTTGAATTTAGTCGAAGGATTATTGCCGATTTCTTTCAAAATGTTTTTGATATAGTCGGGAGTTTCGCCAGGCTTTTCTAACGGGTTACATACTTTACAAGGCCTGTAGCCATGAAGTATGGCTTCTTTGGTGGTTTTGAAAAATTCCACATTCTCCCTGTTAGGTTTTCTTGCTGTGCAGGTGGGCCGGCAAAAGATGCCTGTTGTTTTCACAGCAGCAATGAATGCCCCTTCGTAGGTACCATCTTTGTCAACAAGTGCCTGGTACATGATTGTGTCTGTTAGCATGCGCTTTTTTCTGCAAAACTAATCAAGAAAAAAAGGTAGTGCAACCGGAAAATTGACAACTATATTATCATCCGGAATATAATTCAGCTGCTTTTTGTAGTTGTAGCTATAAATAATTATAGCACCTTCTGCTTTTAGCAGGAACAGATCAGAACGAGAGAATGAAAATGGCCACCACGGCAAATACCAGGCCGATCATGAGCATGGGTCCAGGCAGTACACTATAAATAATTAGCGAAAGGATTATGGTAATCAGCGGCGCCAGCCCTGTAAGCGGTACAACAATAATGGCTTTACCATAGCGAAGGGCATATACCAGCATTAGCGCACCAATCGAATTGAGCACATGCACCATGGCAGCAAGATATGGCCCTTTGAATCCCCAGTTGATGGGCTGGCTGAAATCAGTCATCCACCAGGCAAAAGGAGCAAGGAGCAGCGCTGTAACAGCCATGTAAAAGAAAATGCTTTCCGCCTTCATGGTTTCGTTGGAGAATTTCATCACGTAAGCCTGCAAACCCCAGGCTGCAAAAACCAGCATCGATAAAGCCATCCATAAGTATCCGCGCACGTCAGATGCTCCGGGTTCCTGGTAAGAGAGGAAGAAGATGGCCACAATAGCTGTTCCTATACCTATCCATTTCAGAAAAGATGTCTTTTCCTTCAATATCATTACTGATAATATGATCGTAAGCGTGGGATAAAGCGATATAAACGGGAAGATGATGTAAGCCGGTCCTTCGCGCAGCGCCTGGAACAGCAAGAGTTGCCCTCCGGCACCAAGCAATCCCACAGCCGAGCCGAGGAATATCGATCGTTTGTCGGTTTCTATTTTCCATTTCACAATATACAAAGCAACCAATGCGCAAGGGATCATTGTCAGTGCCCACACAATGTAACCCAATGTGGCCGGGAATCCTGCCTTTTCAGGAACTTCGATAAGTGCGCCCCATACGCCCCAGAATATTGTGGTAATGATGGCGTAGGATAGCCAGGTACGGTTAGGTTTCATTGTAGATTAATTTATGTTTAAATCGGAATCAAAAATAAGATAATTATCTTATGAAACCTTTTTAATTACTATTTAGGACAAAAAATAGTATAAGTATGTAATAAAAGTAATGTTACGAAAGAAAAACTAAGTATGATTTTCTTCAAATCAGTTATTTCCATTCTGTTTTTCCTCTCACTGTTCATAATGAGCAGTAGCAGCCAGACTGTTTTTTTATGTGGATGGTACTGCAGGAAACGATGCCGACCATTGCCCGGCGGGATTTACCTGATTGTGGTGATATTTAATGAAAAAGTTTTATGTCGGGGAAGTTGGCAATCAATCCTGTTCAATGATTTCAGCGATATCATCAACAGGTTCATTTAAATTGTCCATCCAAACAGGCTCTTTGGATGTGTAATCCAACAGACGTGTCTGCAGTTTCGAGGCCAGTAATTTGCCTGCTTCCATTGCAACTGTCTTATCCGCAGAGCTTATTACCTGCAACCTGTTGGGTTCTGGGAAAATTAAATCGGTGTTAAAATGACTGTTGATGTTCTCGCCACTTATACTTTGGACATTCATTTCCTGCGATTCCGTTTCCGGATATACTGTAACGTATTCGATTTCGGGGAGCTTTTTCCACTTCCCCAAATAAAGGCCAAAAATTCCCCTGTATTCCTGGAAGGACCGTTCTTTGAAATTGATCCGTATTCCTGTTTTTAAAAGAAAAAATGCCGGGCCGATTACTATAAACCCAATACCAAAAAGGTTCAGGTTGAATAGCATGATGCCGCCTGCAATAACCAATACAAAACCGACATAGCGGAATTGGGGTGGGAAATAGGGCCCGCTGTTACCGTTAAAAATATCCATATGATCTATATTATCTATTTCATGTTTTTGTAAAATTCCGCCACAAGAAGCCGTGCTCTCTCGAAATCTTTCGACGCTACAAATACTTTTACTGATCCTGCACGAACAGGAAACAAGTTCCATGGAGCAAAGGATGCATCCCGAAGGATAGTCTCGATTTCATTGTCCTCTAAAATACTCTTGAGTAATCCTGCTTCCCAGGCTGTACCTTCGAAAACTTCGTAAGGCGACAGTTCGTCTTCCATAATTGGAGTTTTAGCGTATAAAGTTATGGAAGTTTCATTGAATAATTTCAGTTTGGATGAACAGGGTCAGCCATTACGCGCCGCGTTTCCGAAACGCCATCAACAAAGCATAATAAGAAAACGCCCCGGCAGGTATTACAAGTACACACCATGCCAGTATACCATACAAAAGAAAAATGCCAATTGTTTGCATTCCCTCGAGAATCCCGGGCTGAAAAGCCTGTATCATTTGCCCGAGAGTGATGCGGATATTGTGCTGATCCCAAAGCATCGCGCCCATTCGCATAAGCGGAATAATCAGGAGCACCTGAACCAAGGCCAGGATCCAGTTCACGGATTGAACTAATGCAAGGTTTTGCCTGAATGCAACTGTAAGCGCAAGGCTTAGCAAGGTGGTAAAGCCAATCACAGGGAATAAACCCGATACAATTCCAATCGTAACTGATAAGGCCAGTTTCTCTGGCGTAAAACCATCCCGTGGTATAATTTTAAAGGGAATCAGGATCCTGTTCTTTATCGGTTCAATTATCCTTCGCATTATATAAAAGCGTTAATATGCAGGGTCCTTTTTAGACTATCCCTATCCATAATAAATTTACGGATGTTCCTGGCTAAGGTACAAATTTCATTTAATTGTGGTTGAAAAAACAAATGATGCGATTCGGGGATTCAGTCAAAAATCTTTTTCAGTTTATTGATATAAATGATTGCATGTCTTCCCGAAACCTGATCCATATTCAGAATGTCTTGTAATTTTTAGTCAGCAGCTCATTCTTAATAATTTCAGGATTTGTAGGCTTATATCATTATAAAAGTTTCAGGCAAATAATCACCATGCATTATTTCTGATCAAGTTCTGAGAAATCTACTTTTTTCCCCCATTTTTTGTTAGGTTTTGGCCCCATGAAAAAGTTCAATTCACCTCCATTTTTAAGTTCATCATAGTGAAAATACGGTTTATCCCATTCTTTCCCATTCAGCTTTACTTTCCGGATATAAATGTTTTTATCGCTCAGGTTTTGGGCAGATACTTTAAACGTCCTATCATCCGCAAGATGCAAGTTAATATTCTTAATAACCGGGCTTCCGATGGCATAATAATTAGAACCGGGACATACGGGATAAAACCCCATTGCATTAAATAAATACCAACTCGACATCTGCCCGCAGTCATCATTTCCCGAAAGCGAATTTGGTTTATTACCATATTGTGTTTTAATGATTTCATGCACATATTGCTGTGTTTTCCATGGTTGTCCTGCAAAATCATACAGATAAATAATGTGGTGGCTTGGCTCGTTTCCGTGCCAATATTCGCCTAACCTGCCCTGGATATCATCAACATTTTCGCTGGAATTATCATTAAAAGTAAAAAGCGAATCCAGCTTTTGCGCAAATGGTTTATTGCCACCGTATAAATCAATTAACCCTTTAATATCATGCGGCACATACCAGGTATATTGCCAGCTGGTTCCTTCGGTAAAATCCCCTCCCTGTATATATTCATGCGAATTAAAAGGGGTACGCCAATTGCCTTTCGAATCCTTGCCCCGCATCAGCATGATGGACTTATCAAACAGGTTTTTATATGCTTTCGATCTTTTAGTGAAATAATCATAATCGTCAGTTTTGCCCAGTGCTTTTGCCATCTGGGCAACACAAAAGTCGTCGAAGCCATATTCAAGTGTCTTCGAAACCGACTCGTTTTCTTTGTCAAAAGGCACCCATCCCAGGTTTGCATAAGTTTTAACATTATCATAATCGGGATTCATGGCAGTGGCTTTAATGGCTTCGTATGCACGCAGGGGATCAAAACCCTTAATGCCTTTCATATATGCATCAACGATAACAGGAACCGAATGATAGCCAATCATACACCACGTTTCGTTCGAACAAAGCGACCAGACGGGCAAGAGGTGATCGGTACTTTGGTCGTAATGTGCCAGCATCGAATTAATCATATCAGCATCCCGCTCAGGCTGCAACAGGCAAAACAGCGGGTGAGTGGCCCTGTAAGTATCCCAGAGTGAAAAGATGGCATAATTGGTGAACCCTTCAGCCTTTCTGAAGTTATTATCAAACCCGCGGTACCGCTTATCCACATCCTGGTAAAGGATAGGAGTGAGGGATGCATGATATAGTGCCGTATAGTAAGTTTCTTTTTCTGCTGTTGTTCCTTCAACAGTCACTTTATTCAGTTCATTGTTCCATTTCTGGCGGGTAGATTTTAGCACTTGATCAAAGTTCAGATTGGAAATTTCTGTTCTTAGGTTCAAAGCGGCATTCTCTGTGCTGATGGCCGAAATGGCAACTTTCACAACAATTTGTTCATCAGCTTTTGTTGAATATCGTGCAAAAAACTGTAGGTTTTTCCCGGCGCTCTCAGTCGAACTTCTAAATCTGTATGTATTGTAAAGCACTGACTTGCCATCATTCATTATTCCATAATCCAGGAACGGCTTTGAAAATACGGCAGTAAAATAAACATATCGTTCCTTTGCCCAGCCATTCACCATATGGTAGCCTGTTATAGTGGAGTCGTTAATTACGCGAATGTTGGACCACACTGTATTCCATCGCAGGTTTTTGCTCAGGTCGATCATTATCGTTGCACTGTCCGATGCCGGAAAAGTAAAACGCAGGATCCCCGACCTGTCGGTTGCGGTGCATTCCACCCTTACAGCATTGTCTGCCAGTTTTACGGAGTAATAGCCGGCTTTTGCAATCTCGTCCTTGCGCGAGAACCTGGCCCTGTAGCCTGAGTCAGGATTATTTTTAGAACCTTCCACAAACCATGTCTTCCCAATCTGGGGCATAAAACGGATGTCGCCCAGGTCGGGGATGCCAGTGCCACTCATGTGCGTAAGGCTGAAAGCGATGATCGAACTATCGCCATAATCATATCCCGAAGCTGTTTCCCAAAGGTTATCCTCGGTATCCGGCGAAATCTGAATCATGCCAAATGGAGCAACCGCACCAGGGTAGCAATTTCCTTCGCCAAATGTTCCGATAAGCGGGTTAACATAATCTACAGTTTCTTTGAAAATGCCAGTTTCCTGGGCTTGCATCTGAAAGAAAAATAAGAGAAAAACCAAACAGGCTAAGAAATTGTACCTGGGTTTGAACAACTGAAATATGCGCATATGACGAGAATTAATAGTTGTAAAAATATTATTATTCAATAAATAAATTTGATTAGAAACATTTTTCCGAAATTGCTTCCATGCACAAATACCAGTAAGAATATGGATATGAACGACCAGAATTTAAATTTGCCACTGTTAAAATCTGAAACCCTAACAACAAAAGTATTAGCAGATCATAAAACAAGGCTGCCTCAAAATAGTATATTCTTTATTCTTCTTAAAAACCTGCCGGGTTTTAAGCCTTGCAGGTTAATATAATCAATAATTCAACCGATAGTACGGGATCTGAATTGTTGGTTCAAATCCCAGTTTCTGAGCTAATTTATACGACCCGGTATTCTCCAAACGGCAGGCCCATATAGGTTCATAGTTATTCATCAGGCAATAATCGATAAGGGTGGAACAGGTATATATGGCGAATCCATTGCCGCGATAGCTTTCCAGCGTTTCGATGCCTAATTCCAGTTGATTTTCATGGATAAAGGATGAATAAGCCGTTGATACAACTTTATTCTCAACTATCAGGCTAAATCCCACACCACTTTTGTCGAAGTGATCCGCATTTTTCCAGAAATATTTAGGGACTACTGTTCCCTGCATATTTGCAAACATCCTTTTATCAGTGCGGAGTATTTTAAAGTGTCCGGGAACAATACCGAGCTTCAACTCCACGTATTTATTTTTATTGAATTTGAAATTTACCCTTGTGCATACTTCAATCTTATCATTATCAGCGTTTCCTATATTGTAGATATATTTAATCAATTTTTCGCCCAGCAATTCCGAAAGCTTGATGTTCCATGCATCGGGAAATGCCTGTAACCATTCATATTCCTGACGTACCTTCTGTATATTTAAAATATAATCGCGCAAGCGGGTATTAAAATCAGTATTACAAGTTTCGCCAAAAAGCAACGACATGCCGTATGGATGAACCACATAAAAGGTCCCGGGGTCTCTGGCATCATCCACATATACGTGGCCATCCACATACCCTTCCACCACCGAGCGTGCGAATAAATGGTTAATCGTAACGCGCTTCAGCGGTTCTCTTAATTTAGTATATTCACTTTTATTTAATAATAGCATAGGCTAAGATTAATGTTGTCGAAATATATTTTTCCAGGAACAATAGCGTTTATTTTTCTTGCATTTTAGTTTTTCCACAATCTATGCAATATCCACGATGAACACAAATTGTCCCTCCACAATCCATGCAATTCCATTTTATCTTTTCGAGTTGAACAAAATTATCTACTCCAATATCTTTAATTAATCTGAGATTATCAATAATACTCATATTATATTTTGTCCTGTACCGCTTATCCAGTTGCCGGAGTCGCGCGCATGGATACTTTTCACAATCATAGCAAAACTTAGTGTCGGTTTTTGAAAAATGTTCGCAATTCCTAATCCTGCAAACCAGGCAATATTTTCGTTTTTCGGTAATAGCGCCACGGCATCCGGCGCATTTATTTTTATCCCTGAGAAAGCCTATGCAAATGCTACAATTGATCCCACATGGAGCAATCAATTGTGTTACGGATGTATCAGTTTTTATCATTTAATCAACCGATAAATATTGAACCTGCAATAGCAACTCCAATACCTAAGATTGCAGAAAACAAGATCATTGGTATCAGAGCCTTTTTATTTTTAGGAAAAACAATGATCATAACCGGAAGCGTGGTCAACTCGCCAATGATTAATCCAGTCAACCAGGGTTGTATATCCCAACGGACAAACGGTATGATTAAACCAAGTACAATCCAATGAATAAAAGCTGACCAGTTAGCTGTTTTATCCAATTTCCGGATAATCATTGGGGTAACATCAACCAATCCTGCTACAACTCCAATAATCAGCGCAATTAATATTTTATCCATAATCAACGTATTTTAAATGCTGAAAAGACTCCGTAAGCCAGGTATGCCCCGTGGTGTGTTGCCGGGTCTTTCTATCGCCGGATTAAAGATAGGAAACTTCCAGCCTGGCGCCACACCGATATTAAAAGTAGTTTAAGTTTCAATGTAAATAATTGGCGATAGCTAAAATTAGAATAATAATTCCCAATAATGCCAGGACTGAGTATGGGTTTGCAAAATTTACGGTCCATCCAAAATACCGAACTCTTTTAGGTGGAAAAAGTCGTTTGTCCATCTTATTATAATAAAATATTCCCAATTTCCAGTTGGAAGGGTCGTCATGCCAGGCATTCACCGTTTCCTTACCCGGTTTTTCATTAGTTTCCATATTTCTATTTCAAAATGTGAAATTATTGACATTGCATTTTATTAATTGGATTAGGAGCATTTAAAAATTACACTCAACATTCCTCAGGTAACCGTATCTTAGGAGATGATGCTTCCAACTTTCATCTTGTTACCACAGTTCAAATATATACTGTCCTGTCGGGCGGGCACTAAAACACTGCTTGCAGGTAAGTGCTGTCAGCGTATGTGCCTCAAGCCTTGTTAGCGTTTTGTGCTTTGTTTTAAAGTCGGACAGTAATTCAGTTTTTTCACTTCCTTTGCTTTGGTGCAGCGGGGTATTTTTCATTGATAGATTAACGTGAGTTAATGACTGTTAACTTTTCCTGCAACCGCATTTTTAGAATAGGATGCATTACATAATATTGTAGAAGCGGTTCGTAAGGTTTTTCTTGTTTAATAAAATTAATTTCATTACCTAATAATTTGTAAATAGCTTTCCCAACTATTTCATTACTCTTTAGAAAAATATATTTTCGGTAATCTTCTATAAATTTTAAGTTCTTATTTTCAATATCAATTTCTTCCTGATACAAAATATCGCCTTCATCAATACCTCTGGAGATTTTATGGACTGTTA
>DASVHX010000273.1:0-1729 GCA_036382355.1 Bacteroidales bacterium | reverse complement strand
GATTGAGGTCAGGTGGTTTCTGAATAAAATCATAGGCTCCTTTTTTTATGGCTTCCACTGCTGTATCGATGGTACTATGACCGGAAATCATCACTATTGGCGTATCGGTAATTCTCAAAGCTTTTTCAAGAACATCCATGCCATCCATTTGTGGCATCTTTATGTCGCAAAGTATTACATCGTAAGTTGTATTCTCGAGCAGTCCAAGTGCAGTCGGGCCGTCTTCAGCTTCTTCCACCTGGTATTTCTCGTATTCCAGTATTTCGCGAAGTGTGTTACGTATACTGCGTTCATCGTCGACAACTAATATGCGGGCCATAGTGTATAAGGATTTATTGGTCAAAATTACGCAAAGTTAGCTTTGCGGGAAAAGTTTAATTCGATATGATCGGAATATGCAGATCAACTACAAATGATTGATAACCAAATTCGATGGAATGTTATTTGAATGTCGTTAGGCAAACTTTTGTTCATACAATGGTCAGCAGTAGGATATGCCTGAATGAGTTTATATGTTGATGATTTTACCCATTGTATAGCACCAAATAGTATTACCTTTGTAACTCATTTGATTTTGAGGAATTACGGATGATTGATCGTGTACAATTAACTTTTCCTGCTTTACTCGGGAACTCTTTCAGCACTTTTGGTAATATAGACGCTATGGCTTTCGTAGGTGAGCCAGCCATCAAGTATAAGGAAGTAGAAACCAGGATAAATGCTGTAATCGTATTCCTCGAAAAACTCGGAATAAAGCCCGGCGATAAGGTTTCCATTCTAAGTACAAATATGCCCAACTGGGGTATAACCTATTTTGCTATCGCAAGTATAGGCGCCGTGGTGGTGCCATTGCTGCCTGATTTTGTGCAAACCGAAATCGAAAACATTCTCAATCACGCCGAGGTCAAGGTACTGTTTATCTCGAATACGCTTTTGCCTAAGATCGATGATATTAAATGTGAAACGCTGGCAGCATGTGTTGAAATTGAAGATTTCTCGCTTATTGGTGACATTGAATCACCCATTATCTTCGAGCCGGAAGCCAAATCCATAAAGGAATACGGTGTGCAGGAGGACGATCTTGCAGCCATCATTTACACTTCGGGCACTGCTGGCAAATCTAAAGGTGTTATGCTTTCGCATAAGAATATCTGCTTTACAGCTCTCCAGGGAACAACAATTGAACATTTTGGAGTCGGCGACCGCTTTCTCTCTATTTTGCCGCTTTCGCATACATACGAAAACACGCTTGGGCTTGTGCTGCCCATTTTTTGTGGCGCTTCTATATTTTACCTGCGTAAGCCACCATCACCTACGGTATTATTGCTTGCGCTTGAGGAAGTGAAGCCAACTGCAATGTTCACGGTACCCCTTATTATCGAAAAAATATATCGAAATAAAATATTGCCGGTATTCACGGATAATTGGGCCATAAAACAACTTTACCAGGTGCCGTTCTTTCGAAAAAAATTAAATGCCATTGCCGGGAAAAAGCTGCGCAAAACCTTTGGTAATCAGCTTCACTTTTTTGGAATCGGTGGCGCTAAACTCGATCCTGTTGTGGAGAAATTTCTTCTTGAAGCAGGATTTCCTTATGCCATTGGCTATGGACTTACGGAAAGCGCTCCTTTGCTTGCAGGCTTCAACCCAAAGCAACCAATATTACAATCTACAGGGCCGGCCATGCAAGGCGTGGAACTTTTCATCAACAATCCTGATCCTGCAACCG
>DASVHX010000272.1:0-4545 GCA_036382355.1 Bacteroidales bacterium | reverse complement strand
GTACCACCTACAAGCACAAATTGCCGGCCTGGATATTTTTCCTCCAGGTGTGCCAGCGTATGGATGGTATACGAAGGCTGAGTAAGTTTGAATTCGATATTGGAAACCCTGAACCTGGGATCGCTGCCAATAGCCTCATTTACCAGCGCCAGCCTGTGATGATCGGCAAGCAGTGAACTTTTCTCCTTAAGCGGATTATGAGGCGATACCACAAACCAGAGTTCGGCCAGATCGGTAAATTCCACCATATAGCTGGCAATGGCCAGATGTCCGGTGTGGATGGGATTAAAAGTTCCGAAGAACAATCCGATCTTTTTGGCTGTTGTTTCCATAGATCAGGCTTTAAGAAAATCAGAAACCACCTCAACAGCTTTGTTTAACGCCGTTTCGAGGTTATCGTTGATAAGCGTATAATCGAACCTGGGGGCGAAAGTTAACTCCCATTCAGCTTTATCAATGCGCTTGTCGAGGCTTTGCTGATTATCCGTTGAGCGTGCGACAAGCCGTTGTTTGAGCACTTCAAAAGAAGGTGGTTTCACAAAGATGGCCAGTGCCTGTCCTCCATAGATCTTTTTGATATTCAATCCGCCCACTACATCCACATCAAAGATAACACTCTGCCCGGCTTCGAGCAAACGATCGACTTCGCTGCGTAAAGTGCCGTAAAAACTTCCCGGATACACTTCCTCCCATTCGAGCAGATCGCCTTGGTTGATCCGCTTCCTGAACTCATCAGATGTGAGGAAGAAGTAATCCTTTCCATCAGTTTCGCCTTCGCGCATTGGTCGGCTGCAGGCCGACACCGAAAACCCAAGGTTAATCCCCGAACTGAGCAAGTGCTTCACGATGGTGGTTTTGCCTGCCCCGGAAGGTGCTGAAATGATGATGAGTTTTGGGTTTGCTGACATAAACAGTTAAAAACTAAAAACTAAAAGTGAAAAATTAAAAGGGACGAGGGACGTGGGACGACTGAACGATTAAGGGTTAATTACTAATGCCTAATGCCTAATGCCTAATGCCTAATGCCTAATTGCCTAATTGCCTAATTGCTATAAAATATTCGCAAGTTGCTCTTTAATTTTCTCAAGTTCGTCTTTCATTTGTACGACTATCTTTTGGATATCGGCATCATTGGCCTTAGAGCCCAGTGTGTTTATCTCGCGACCGATCTCCTGCATGATAAATCCCAGTTTTCGGCCATTGGAAGCCGGGTCGGCCAGTGTTTCGCCAAAATAATCGCAATGCTTACGAAGCCGCACTTTTTCTTCGGTGATGTCCAACTTTTCGAGAAAATAAAACAACTCCTGTTCGAACCGATTTTCATCAAATTTTTCGGTGTTGGTGTTGGCTTCCCGGTATTCGGCCTGGTTGCGCATCATACGTTCGCGCAACATCATTATCCGGCGTTTTTCAAAAGGTTCTACTTCTTGCAAAAGTTTCAGGATCAATGCAACACGCTTAACCATATCTTTTTCCAGCAGCGCGCCTTCCTGCAACCTGAAAGTATCAAATTGCGCGAGTGCTTCATGTATTGCAATATTCACTTGCTGCCATTCTGTTTCATCGAGTTCTTCGCGTTCAGCTTTTATTATATCCGGCATTCGTGCGATTACGGGCAATAAAGCTAAATTTTCAGGTTCATTCAGTTCGTTGGCCAACTCGCGCAGATCGCTATAATATTTGCGAACTAGTGGTTTATTGATGGCCATGCCGGCTGTATCGCCATTGTTATCGACATAGATGGAAAAATCGACCTTGCCACGTTCAATTGCCCGGCTTAGTTCGGCTCGAATTTCCAGCTCCTTTTCGCGAAAAGGCCCTGCAATCCTTGTGTTGATATCGAGTTGTTTACTATTGAGCGACTTTATTTCTACTGTAAGCTTCTTTGCATCCATTTCCAATATGCTCTTGCCGAAGCCCGTCATTGATTTGATCATAATAACTGAGTTAGTCAACAAAGGTAATAAGATAAGCGATAAATGGCTTTCGCTTTTACAATTGTAGGCCTTTCGAAAGATGAATAAGTAAACAAGTTGGGTCTGACTGTATGAAAATCGCTAAAAACAGGCAGTTTTATTGCTAATTCCCGGCAAACAACAGCCGCTGTTTTTAGATTTTGGAAATTCTTAGGTACTTCCCGGTATTTTGTTTATGTTTGAACAATAATTTTTAAAACATTTTACGGATTTAAAGTACTCACAAAATGATTCGGACCATTATCATCGACGATGAAGTTAAATCGCGTGAAACTATCCGGGAAATGCTCAGGATTTATTGCCCTACTGTAGAAGTAGTTGCCCATGCTCAAGATGTAAAATCCGGGATACAGGCAATCCGTAAGTATAATCCCGATTTGATATTGCTTGATATCCGCATGCCTGATGGTTCCGGCTTCGATTTGCTGAAGCAACTGCCTTCAGTAGATTTTAAAATAATCTTTATTACCGCATATGAAGAATACGCAATAAAAGCTTTCAAGTTCAGCGCTATCGATTATGTGCTGAAACCCATCGACCCAGATGAATTGAAATCGGCTATTGAAACTGCTCATGCAGCAATTGAGAAAGATAATATTTCGGATAGGCTCAATACCTTTTTCCAGCATTACGATAATGATTCATCAATACAGAAAAAACAGATCATCTTACGTACAATGAATAGTATATACCGCATTGCGATCGAAGATATCCTCTATTACGAATCAAAGAAGAATTACAACATATTCCACACCATTTCCGGCGAACCCATTATTACATCACGTACGATAAAAGATTACGACGAAATACTTCTGGAAGGAAATTTCATGCGCCTGCATCAATCCTATACTATTAACCTGAAATACCTGCGCTGCTACTACAAGGATACTTGCGAAGTGGAAATGATAAATGGCGTTAAGATTCCGGTTTCCTTCCGGCGAAAAGACGATCTTTTGCGCTTACTGATATAGCCAGATATGGCTTCCCTTACGTATATCTATATAACAACTCCGTAAATATCTGTAAAGTAATTTCCCTGTGTATTTATAAACATTCCGGACTTCCTGTTTTAATTTCCCGAACGATTCACTACTTTTGATGAGTAACATTACGCCCTATGCCTAATAGCCATCTTCAAAGTTACCAGCTCTACGACAATCCTGTTGAATTTCAATCGGCCATGCTAAATGATATAGAACAGGCTCAACAGTTTATTTACCTGGAAACATACAAATATGCCAATGATAAAATTGGCGAGGCTTTTCGCGATGCGCTTACCCGCAAAGCTAAGCATGGTGTTAAGGTGAAAGTGCTTATCGATTCGTGGGGAGCTTATGTTAATGAAGTCTTTTTTGCCGAACTCATCCGGTATGGTGGCGAAGTGCGCTTCTTTAAAAAAATCACTTTTTCCTTCGATTTTTTCACTAAGAATCACCGGCGAAACCACCATAAAGTACTGGTAATAGATAATATAATCAGCTATATCGGTTCGGCCAATATTACAGGATACTCTTTGGAATGGCGCGAATCGGTGCTTCGTTTGGAAGGCACCATCAGTGAAGTATTACGCAAAACGTTCGTGGATAGCTATAAAATCTACCAGAAATATATCTTCAACAAATTTGCATATAAAAAAACCATTGTTCATGGCGAGTTTGAAGTAGTGCAGGACCTGCCATCCATTTACCGGCAGCAAGTCAAGAATAAATGCGAACAACTTATTCGAAAAGCAAAGAAGGAAATTATTATCGAATCACCGTATTTCCTGCCAGGCTATATGATGCGCAAAGCATTGGTTGAGGCTACGGACCGGGGTGTTAAAGTAAAAGTGATTATGCCCTGGCATTCAGATATGCGAGCTGTAGATCTGCTGAGCGGCAAATACTTCATGTACTTTTACAAACACCAGATTGAAACTGTTTTTTACACTCCAAACAACCTGCATGCTAAGCTATTGCTGGTCGATAATGAAGTTTTTGCCATTGGTTCGCCTAATTTCGATTACCGGAGTTTCAGGTATCAGCATGAGATCATGCTTTTCGGCAGGTATAAAGGCATAATTGCACAAATCCGGCAACACATCGACGAAACACTTCGCCAAAGCATACCTTTCGACCATGTCTCGTGGATGCAGCGTCCAAAATTCGATAAAATACTTGGATGGGCACTTATACCTTTCCGTCATTTATTTTAACCAAAAAAAACGGCCCTTCCGGGCCGTATCTTTTTAATGCATTTCTTATCAGGCAATTGCGATTTCCCTTGAAACGTTCGCAAGAATCTCTTCTTTCTTTTTGGGAAGTGAAATCCTGAGTATTCCATTCTCGCTGCCGGCACTGATATGTTCAGTATCTATTGATTTTGGTAATGAAAAAGAACGTGAAAACTTTCCATAGTTGAATTCATAACGTGTGTAGTTTTCATTCTTCTGTTCGGTTTCCTTTTCGGATGTTACAGTCAGGATGTTCTTATCGATCGTAATTTTGAAATCATCTTTCGAAAATCCCGGAGCAGCTAGCTCGAGGTGAAATTCCTGTTCGGACTCAATGATATTGGCAGCCGGTGTATG
>DASVHX010000271.1:0-4855 GCA_036382355.1 Bacteroidales bacterium | reverse complement strand
GAGTACTTAATAACCTTTTCGGTAACTTCCTTTACAATAATAGCGTTAGTCTTGATAAGATCATCGCGGCTCATGCCTGGTTTACGAGCTAATCCTGAAGTGATTACGACAACTCCCGATCCTTTGGTCTTAAGGTAATCGTTGGTTACACCGGTGACCCGTGTGTTAAAATTGAGGATAGAAGAAGTTTGCCAGATATCAAGGGCTTTACCTTCGGCTACGCCTTCCTTAATATCCACGAGTACAACTTCCCTTGCCAGATCTTTGTGGGCAATTACGTTAGCGCAGGTAGCGCCTACGTTTCCGGCTCCGATAACGGTTATTTTTTTCATCTGTTATTAATTTTATGTTTAAGTCAGGTAGAACTTGCATGGATAATAATCGCTATATAGGTGAATTATCATCATACTCATTTCATGTTTATTCAGATTGATGTGTTTTTATTTCCGTTGAAGCGAAGTTAAATAATATTCAGATATTAATATGTTTGAATATGTAAATTCTTTTTTATCAAAATATCATTGGCTATTCCTGTCTGCATTCGCCTGTGCATCTATTACAGCTATCGTCACCATATTTACGATCTCTGTAACACTACTACCCAATTGTAATACATGCACAGCTTTGTCCAATCCCATAAGTATTGGTCCGATAGCAGTGGCATCGCCGAGTTCCTGCATCAGTTTGTAAGCAATATTACTTGCAGTGAGGTAAGGGAATATGAGCACATTAGCCGGGCCATCCACCAATTTGGAGAAAGGAAAATTCTCGCGGAGCAACTCATTATTGATAGCAAAATTAGCTTGTAAATCGCCATCCACAATCAGTTCGGGGTGGTCGCGGTGCAGAACAGCAACTGTTTCACGCACCTTCAGCGGTATGTTTCCTTCTACCGATCCGAAGTTTGAGTAGGATAATATAGCGACACGCGGAACAATATTGAATTGCCGAACTGCTTCAGTAGACTGCAAAGTAATCTCCACAAGTGTTTCAACTGTAGGATTCATATTAACAGTGGTATCGGCGAAAAAAATCGGACCTTTACGTGTCAGCATGATGTACATTCCCGAAACTACATTCGTGTTTCCCTTTTTGCCGATAATTCTGAGGGCGGGTTTAATGGTATCAGGATAGCTGCTGGTAAGGCCCGAAATCATGGCATCGGCGTATCCGTTATGCACCAGGCTGGGTCCGAAAAAGTTTCTATGAATCATCACGTCGAGTGCACCGATTCTTGTAACTCCTCTTCGTTTACGCTTATCATAATATTGGTCGGCAAATAGTCCGCGTCGTTCGGCTTCACTATCAGCTTTTGGATCAATAATCTCC
The DNA here is from genome assembly GCA_036382355.1 of Bacteroidales bacterium. Classification (GTDB taxonomy): domain Bacteria; phylum Bacteroidota; class Bacteroidia; order Bacteroidales; family DASVHX01; genus DASVHX01. The sequence goes on along the minus strand of DASVHX010000271.1, from coordinate 3,526 downwards.
ACACCTTCGAGTTCCAGTTCATGATTGCTGATCATCTGCCTGATCAGTGACTTATTCCCAAGTAAAATCGGAATGGCGATACCTTCTTCGAGCACTATTTCTGCAGCTTTCAGTATCTTGTAATGATCGGCTTCGGCGAATATCACCCGTTTGGGATTTTTCTGGGCGCGTGCTTTTATCTGCCTTAATAGTGGATTGCTCAATCCAAGCCGTTTACTCAGTTCTTCACGATAAGCATCCCAGTCGGTTATCGGTTTGCGAGCTACACCACTATCCATGGCCGCTTTAGCTACAGCCGGTGCCAGGTGAGTTATCAATCTCGGATCGTTTGGCTTTGGAATAATATAATCCTTGCCAAAATGAAGATTATTTGTCTGATAGGCAATATTTACTTCTTCAGGAACAGGCAGTTTGGCCAGTTCGGCCAATGCATATGCTGTTGCCAGTTTCATTTCTTCATTTATAGCTTTTGCCCTTACATCGAGCGCCCCCCTGAAGATGTATGGGAATCCCAGGACATTGTTTATCTGGTTCGGGAAATCGGACCTGCCAGTTCCCATGATGAGGTCGTTACGGCTAGCAATGGCTTCATCATAGGATATCTCCGGAACTGGATTAGCTAAAGCAAAAACGATAGGATGTTTGGCCATCGAGAGCAACATCTTTGGGGTTACAACACCCGCCACCGAAAGCCCAAGGAACATATCGGCTCCGACCATTGCTTGCTCCAATGTGTTAATATCGCGCTCAGTCACAAATTGTTGTTTGATTGGATGCAGATCGGTTCGTTTGCGGTTAAGCGCACCTTTACTATCGAGCATCACAATGTTTTTAGGATTTGCACCAAGGGCAATATACAGTTTTGTACATGAAACCGCTGCAGCACCTGCGCCATTAACAACGATATGAACATCTCCAATTTTCTTCTTATTGATCAGCAAAGCATTCAACAGCCCTGCAGTAGTGATAATGGCTGTGCCATGCTGGTCGTCGTGCATTACAGGAATATCGAGGGCTTCTTTCAGCCTTTCTTCAATTTCGAAACACTCGGGCGCTTTTATATCTTCGAGGTTAATACCGCCGAATGTGGGTGCTATTGCTATTACAGTTTCCACTATACGATCAATATTTTTTGCGTCCAATTCAATATCGAAAACATCAATATCGGCAAATATTTTAAAAAGCAAACCTTTCCCTTCCATCACAGGTTTTCCAGCTTCGGGGCCTATATCGCCCAATCCGAGTACCGCAGTACCATTTGAGATTACAGCCACAAGATTACCTTTAGCTGTGTATTTGTAAACATCTTCCGGATTTTCCTTTATTGCAAGGCAAGGTTCGGCCACTCCCGGGCTATAAGCCAGCGAAAGATCGCTTTGAGATTGATGAGGTTTTGTTGGAATTACTTCGATCTTGCCTGGACGCCCTTCGGAATGATAATCGAGAGCACGTTTACGATTGATGGCTTTCATAAGAATTGGATTTTTAAACTGAGATTGAAGGAAAAACAAGTAAATATTGCTTATTTGGCAAAACTAAGCAAATTGCAGAGAGTATAAAACAAACCTTATACACTAATTTTTTTAAGGTCTTCATGAGCTGTTTTTGATAAAGCTTCATCATTGATAATTCTTCCTGCATTCTGGTAGAGGTAAAAACTTAATATGCCTTGTAATTTGCCGCTTACTGATCATAGTTTGCCGCTCCAAAGCACAAATTCCATTATAGAAATTTTAAAACAGATTCTTAAAACATAGGTTTGATTTGTTGCCTAAACCGATGAATGATAATAGACCGGGGAATTATCGGAAAAAGGATTATTTTTGTTCAAAATTCAGCCTTCCTATGGCTATTGTGGAAGGCACCATCATAATTACCTCCCTTAGCATGTATGCATATTTTGAAGGAAAATTGGTTAATATTACTCCGGCAGGTGCAGTAGTAGATTGCAATGGTGTAGGCTATTCCATGAATATTTCGCTGAACACTTATTCAAAGTTGAAAGATAAATCTACTTGCAGGATGTTCACGCATTTGGTTGTGCGGGAAGATGCTTTGGTCCTTTATGGATTTGCCGATGAAAAAGAGCGCCAGGTATTCAGGCAGCTAATTTCGGTTTCAGGTGTTGGAGCCAACACAGCCAGGCTTATTTTAAGCTCACTTTCGCCGGATGAAGTTGCGGAAGCGATAATAACCGAAAATGTAAGGATACTTCAATCTATCAAAGGAATTGGCACTAAATCGGCTCAGCGGATTATCGTCGATCTGAAAGATAAAATGGGAAAAGACGACGGTATGCATGAATTTTCGGGAATAGCGCACAATACCGCAAAAGAAGAAGCGTTATCTGCTTTGATTATGCTGGGTTTCAACAAGATTCAGGCAGCTAAGGCGCTCGATCATATCAGTAAAGTTTCACCATCAGGGCTATCGGTTGAACAACTCATAAAAGAAGCACTCAAAATACTATAACACGGCTGACTATTAGCATTAGCGCAGCGGCCAATCCTAAGTCTTGGTTTTTGGAAACGGAAAATAAAAGTTAAGTTTGGAGCGAATAATTAAATATTTACTCAGGTTCATTTTTCTGACGTTTGTTATTTCAATCGGCTGGGGAATTCCCATCAGCCTAGGGACATCTTCGGGGAAACTCGAAGCCGGTCACTGGCCAATTCCTCCTGATACGATCATTCATCCCGATTCCACCAAACTTCATTATCCATTTTCCGAGGACGAAAACCCCTACACTGAGCCACCGGGCAACGGCCTATACCTTGCCGATCCTTCGAACATTAAAAGTGATATTCAATACGATCCAAACTCCAACGAATATGAGTTTACCCGCAAGATAGGGACCTTCAACTACCGTAACCCTGCATCGCTGCCATTTGGCGATTACCAGGAATATGACATGCAGCGTTCGCTCAGGAATTACTGGCGCGACCGGTCCAAAACTTCTTCGGGCGTTGGACGTTCAGGTATTATTCCGCAAATACATATTGGAGGAGAAGCGTTCGATCGCATTTTTGGTGGTAATACGATTGATATCCGTCCGCAGGGCTCAGCAGAACTTACGTTTGGCGTCACCTCCAATCGCCGCGACGATCCGGCCCTGGATGTGCGGCAGCGCCGTAGTACCAACTTCGATTTCAATGAGAAAATCCAGATGAGCGTGATGGCTAAAATTGGAGATAAAATTGAATTCAACACCAATTACAACACCGAAGCCACATTCGATTTCGAAAATAAACTCAAGCTCAAATACGAAGGAAAAGAGGATGAGATAATCAAGTTGATAGAAGCCGGAGACGTAACGCTTCCGCTCAATAGCACGCTTATCACAGGAAGCCAGAGCCTGTTTGGGATAAAGACACAATTGCAATTCGGCAGAACCACGATTACCAGTGTTTTTTCGCAGCAGAAAAGCCAGGTGCAAAACATCACGGTCCAGGGAGGAGCTCAAACTGAAAAATTCGCATTCAAAGCAATTGATTACGAAGACAATAAGCACTTTTTTCTTTCGCAA
>DASVHX010000270.1:0-4559 GCA_036382355.1 Bacteroidales bacterium | reverse complement strand
GGTCGAGATCCCAAACCGGCTTCGGATTTAACTTAAGGTTAACATCATTCTGGAAGTGGTGAATGCTACCTTTTTGTTCGAATTTGAGGTCAAGAACGCGCACCGAATCCTCATCACGGGAGGTCATTGTATATGCACCGCTTGTACCTTTTCTGTCCAAATCAATCAGCATCGATGTAGTATCCTGGATACGGAATTTCCCGGCAGCTACTTCGAAATTAAGTTTGGCATGGTGTACCGAATCATTATAAACTTCAGATAATGATTGTTGGTTGTCAGAAGAATCATTGTCGTTCCACTCATCATTCCAATCATGATTTCTATCGAACCTCCAGGAAAAATGATCAGAATCCGGATCTCGCTGCACCAGCAGGAAACCAGCGATTATGATAATCAGGGAAGCTACGAGTTTAATCCAGTCTTTCACAGGTATAACCGATATTCCCCACAAGATGATAAGCACGGGCCAGAGGCTCCAGATCATATGCCAGCTTATAAAAACTATTCCGGCATTTTTGAGGATAAAAAGGATACCAATCATGATGAGTACGATACCCCAAAATATTTTCCTATAACTCATAATTATATGTTTTAAATGATTTAAAATTCAGTTTGGATTTATGAACGTTAACACTTTTATTCAATTATTTGCCGCGACCGGAAAGGTTTGTTGCGATTATAACCGCACCAATTACAACAAGAAGGATTGGCCATAGGTCGCCAAAATCTATATTTGGAACAAAACGATCCACAAGGAATAAGCACCCGAGTGTAATCAGTACAAGTCCACCAATCAGCCCACCAGTTCTCTTTTCCTTAACTCCATATTTAAAAGTTTCCTGAGATGAAGTTGTCGCACTATCTTTCCATTCGGTGCTGCCGGAACCTGCAGGCGCTTCCCCGGCAGAAGGCTCCGCAGGCCTGTAACCAGGTTGCGTATCCTGAAAAGTATATCTCTGAGCAGTATTTTCCGGCAAAACGATCCAGAGTATAATATACACCAGCACACCGCCACCACCTGCGAGGGCCACGATAACGAAAACGAGCCTTACGATTACCGGGTCTATATCGAAATATTCGGCAAGTCCGCCTGCTACTCCGCCAATAACCCGCTGCTTTACGCTGCGATACAATTTGTGATTTTCCATTGTTGTAAGTTGTTATTTTGAACCTTTGACGCAACAACAATAATTAGGTTACATCTTAATAAATGGAATCACAAGGTGGGTTTAACCGTTATCTAAAAGGATACTTTATAACACTAATAATCGCAGATATTTCAACTCAACAATAAGAGTGAAATAATAAAAAGAATTGACAAAAATGTCTGATTGAGAGGGATTTCCAATCACAGAAATTACAACTTTTTTTCTGAATCGGGATTTTACTTAATTGCTGCGCAACACCATGTTCTTCACAGAAGCAGGTAACAAAAGATTGCAAGAAAATGTTATTCTTCCGATTCCTCTTCTTCTTCCTCTTTGGGTGCAACGCTGCTGGCCACGAGAATACTTGCTTCATAAAGTATCCAAAGCGGCAGTGTAACTATCATCTGGCTGAAAACATCGGGAGGTGTAATAATTGCGGCTATAATAAGAACAATAACAAAGGCATATTTCCTGTTCTTTTTGAGAAATGATGGCGTAAGTATTCCAAATTTAGCCAATACGAAAACCACCACTGGTAACTCAAAAACCAACCCCACCGAAAATACTGTTGAAACCACAGTACTGATGTAGGAATCAAGTGAAATCTGGTTTGCAACTGATGTACTTACCTGGTATGTCCCCAGAAAATTGAGCGTCCAGGGAACAATAAAATAATAAGCGAACGAAATCCCTATCATAAATAAGCCCGACATAACGAAAACGGCCTTGCTGGCATACCTTCTCTCTTTTTCGTACAAGGCAGGTTTTATGAATGCCCATATCTGATAAAACAAATATGGCACAGCCAGAATAAGGCCAACTACCATCGAAATGGTCATGTGCGTCATGAATTGCCCTGACAGGTTATAATTGATGAGATGAATTGACATAGATTTCATACACAGAGAATCTACATTCAACCAATCGCCAAGCTGACACAGCCAACGGAAAGTGATAAAACTGCCATCCTTAGGTGCCAGAATAATTTTGTCGAAAATAATATCGCGCTGGGTAAAAGCAAGGATAGAAAGTGCGACCCAGGCGAAGACTGAACGAATAAGCCTCTTGCGGAGTTCTTCAAGGTGGTCCCAGAACGACATTTCTTTAGTCGCGGACGATTTCAATTTTCTCTTAGTAGATTTCTCTTCCTGCTCGGGCATTTTCTATATTATAAGGAGCCAAAAATACGAAAACCCCTCCACATGGAGAGGTTTCCGTTTCTTTTACCTTCTTTACTATTTTAACACCCACCGGCGGCAGGTGCTTTAGATTTTGGTTTAGGCTTCGTAATTACCTTTTGAGGCAAAGTCTTTGAGGAAAGTCCCTGCCCTGCCTTTGCCTGTCCTTTTCCGCGATCAGCAAAATTGTAATGCGCGGCTTCAGCATCGAAGCTTTGTCCGGACAAACTATCTGTCACATCAGCATAATTTTCTGATAAATAAGCATAACTACCCTGGAGTACTTTTACTTTTTCGAATCCAAGTTGTTTCAATAACAGCCATGGCGCTGTAGTTTGCGATTGGTCCATTCCATAGAGGATAAGCGTTTTGTTATCCTTGCCCGCCTGCTTTATCAACTCCAGGTTTTCCCCGGACAAAAGTTTGCTCAGCGGAATATTAACTGCACCTTCGGGATGACCTTTAATAAAATCGTTCGGATTGCGCAGATCAACAAACTGAAACGCCTGATCTTTTGCTTGTTGAAGTTGTTTTACTTTTTCAGGCGAAATTTGCTCTTCGGAGTTACCTATGGCAGCAAGTGTTTGCTGTTCGGAAAGTTCATATTTCAAAGCCGGCTTATGCATGGTGAGCAATCCAACGATAATAACGGCAACAAACAAAACCACCGCTACTATTAATTTATTCAACCAATTATCTTTCATACTATTTTCATTATGAGGACGAAAACATTTTATCCAACGTTAGCAACCACCTGCTTTAGGTACTGAAGTACTTTTTGGTTTTACCATCACTTTTTGCGGCGTTGGTTTTGACTGTGCCGGTGCGGCTTCTGTACCTCCGCCAAAGTAAGCAGATGCACCTTTGCGGAATTCGTAAGTGTCAAAATCCTGGCTTGGTGCAGTAGTCAGCGGAACCGGAGGATTCATAATAGTTACAGCCCATCGGTTCAGTCCACCCTGCATAACGTAAAGGTGTTCATATCCCATTCTCCGGCAAAGCAACCAGGCTTTTTCGGCAGTAATATCACCATTGGAAAAGAAAACCACATCCTTTACTTTCTGGTTCAATAACAAGACATTTGCGGAATCAAGCAGATGATTGAGCGGTATATTTATGGCACCTGGAAGCGAAAAACTGCTAAACTGAATAGCATCGCGCACATCTACATATTGGTATGAAGGGTCTTTTTCAATGATTTTCCGGGCTACCTCGTCGGTGCTAAGATATCTCGATTGGCTCATAATCTCCGACATCAACTGCCCGGGCTCAATTTCTTTTGGATGCTGCCGCGAGGGCAGTACTACCAGTCCAATACCCAGTAGGATAAGCAATCCGGCCAGAATGACGTATTTTTTGTTCATATCTTTAATTAACTGATATTAGTATATAGAGTCTGAGAATGAAACATCTGCAAGGTTAATAATCAACTTTTTTAACGCGCTTCTCTATTATGGTAGTTACTATAAACGCTCCGATAGCTACAACAATGAGAATTAGAGCAAACAATCCCTTCGAAATGCCGAGCACTTCATTCACCATGCTATTGCCCATCGCACCGCCATAATAGATTTTTTCGAACAAAGGGAATGCTTCCGAAAACAAGAAGACTCCAATGAACATACCAACAGTAAATATCATGGCATCTATTTTACCAATCGCCGCACCGCAAAAGCTGGTTCCCGGGCAGAAACCGCCCATAATAAATCCCAGCCCCATTATAACGCCGCCTGTAATGGCAGACGTAACGAAGGTTGGATTGATGTAAATCATGCTAAAATCTACCCAACCCAGATAGCTGAAATATAGCAACCCGACCATAGCCGTGATGGCTCCTGTAAAAAAGACTTTGAGAACGACAAAATCGTATCCGTAGAAAACACCGGCAAGCTTGCGCGATGATGAAAAGCCCGAGGCTTCGAGCACAAATCCAAAAGCCATTCCGAGCAATAATCCGCTCACATTGCTCCATTCCGGCCCTATGATGCCATGGGGAATTAATGGTCCTATCATAATTTTAATCTTTGATGATGATGAGAGTTAAAAGTTTGTAAAGTTTATAAAGTTTATAAAGTTTATAAAGTTTGTTGAATGCTATTTAACCAGCAATTATTCTGACAATCTTTTTACTTTATAAACTTTCTACTTTATAAACTTTCTACTTGATGAACTTTCTACTTGATGAACTTTCTACTTGATAAACTTTCTACTTTATAAACTTTCTACTTTATAA
>DASVHX010000269.1:0-4087 GCA_036382355.1 Bacteroidales bacterium | reverse complement strand
ATGCTGTCCTTGAGTTTTTTAACAGCACGTTTTGTCGATTGCTCAGCAGTTTCCTTTTGAACGTTCTCTTTCACCTTTTCTGCATGGGCTATATCTGCGTATACTTTGCTGTGCGAGAGGATGATTTTCTTGTTTTCTTTCGAAAATTCGATAACCTTGAAATCGAGGGTTTCATCAACGCGTGCGGTAACACCGTCTTCCTTGGAAATGTGACGTGCAGGAGCAAATCCTTCTACGCCATAAGGCAATGTAACAACAACACCTTTATCCGATGAATTGAGGATAGTTCCTTTGTGCACAGAACCTATCGTAAATATGGTTTCGAATACATCCCATGGGTTTTCTTCGAGCTGTTTGTGACCAAGGCTGAGGCGTCTGTTTTCGACATCAACATCGAGAACGATTACTTCAATTTGCTCTCCTATTTTGGTAAATTCTGCCGGATGCTTGATCTTTTTCGACCATGACAAATCCGAAATATGAATGAGTCCATCAACGCCTTCTTCAAGTTCGACAAAGATGCCGAAGTTGGTGAAGTTGCGCACGGTAGCATTATGACGCGAATTCAAAGGATATTTTTCCTTGATGTTTGACCATGGATCGGGGATGAGTTGTTTGATGCCCAGCGACATTTTGCGATCATCGCGATCGAGGGTAAGGACAACTGCAGTTACTGAATCGCCAACTTTCAGGAAATCCTGGGCGGTGCGCAGATGCTGCGACCACGACATTTCCGAAACATGGATAAGTCCTTCTACACCTGGAGCAATCTCGATAAATGCGCCATAATCAGCAATAACCACAACTTTCCCGGTTAGGGTATCGCCAATTTTGAGCTCAGGATCGAGTGCATTCCAGGGGTGAGGCGTAAGTTGCTTGAGACCAAGCGCGATACGTTTTTTGTTATCATCGAAATCAAGAATAACAACCTTTATCTTCTGATCTAACTGAACGATTTCTTCAGGATGGTTGATTCGTCCCCACGAAAGGTCGGTGATATGAACAAGTCCGTCAACACCACCAAGGTCGATAAATACGCCGTATGAAGTAATATTCTTAACAATTCCTTCGAGAACCTGGCCTTTTTCAAGTTTCGAAATAATCTCTGCTTTTTGCACTTCGAGTTCGTCTTCGATAAGGGCTTTGTGAGATACAACAACATTTTTATATTCCTGGTTGATTTTTACAACCTTGAATTCCATGACTTTATCAACATAAATATCGTAATCGCGGATAGGTTTCACGTCGATCTGCGAACCTGGGAGGAACGCTTCGATTCCGAAAACATCGACAATCAGGCCACCTTTGGTGCGGCATTTAACATAACCATTGATAACTTCGCCCTTGTCGTGTGCTTCATTCACGCGTTCCCATGAGCGGAGGATTCGGGCTTTTTTGTGCGAAAGAATAAGCTGGCCGCCTAAATCTTCCTGGCTTTCAACATAAACCTCTATGGTGTCGCCTATTTTAAGGTTTGGATTATACCTTAATTCGGACAAAGGAATAACGCCATCTGATTTAAAGCCAATATTCACCACAACCTCACGGCTGTTTTTGGCAACAACTGTACCGTCGATAACCTCATGTTCGCCAATGGAACTAAGGGTTTCGTCGTACAGGCCTTCCAATTTTGTACGTTCCGCTGATGAATAGTTCTCATGTTTTTTTCCGATGGCGTCCCAATCGAAATTTTCAAGGGAATAAATATTCACTGGCTTAACAATTTCTTCTGCAACAGCTTCAGGAACTTCTTCTGCAACTATTGCGGGAGCTTCTTCTGCAGCAGCTTGCTCTTCGGCTTCAGCTACAACTTCTTCGTGCTGAATTTCCTGCTCGGTTTGTTCCTGCTGGATTTCCTGCTCACTGGTAGCATCTTCTAACTGTTCTAATTCTTCTTTACTGTTTAATTCTTCTTCAATCATGTAATCTTACTTTATGGTCTGCCGGATTGACCTTGTTAAACCTGGGTTAATTGCGATGAGCAACTTGGCGTACGCCTACTTCTGGCATGAAGGAATACGTTGAATTGCTGTTTAAATCGGGCGGCAAAGGTAAGCATTTAATTGAAAACAGCCATGATTGATTTGAAAAATGAAATTTAGAAATATAATTAAGTTCCTGGTGTTAATCCGTTTACTGACAAATGTTTGAGGGTTTGAGGATTTGACGAAGCGCAAACAATAAATTCAAAATTTAATAGCGTTTATAAACCAGAATCTCTAATACAAATGTGAGTTGTGCTTCAAATCATTTCAAATCGTTTCAAACTCTTCAAACTCATCAAACTGATCAACAACTTCAGATTATTTCAATCTTCGTATAATATGTATAGTTTAGGACAAGCGATAAATCAAGGATTATGCTAATTTTGAGCCATGAATTTGTTAAGAATTTCTGCCGTTTCCTATCTAAATACACTTCCCTTTGTATATGGCATACAGCATTCAGGGTTTCTCCAGCAAGCTCAGCTCTCATTAGATGTGCCTTCAGTGTGTGCGGATAAACTAATTAGTGGCGAAGCAGATATAGGATTGGTGCCGGTTGCTGCAATACCGCTAATAAAAAACGCCCGCATCATTTCAGATTTTTGCATAGGTGCAGATGGTGCTGTGCAAACAGTGCTGCTGGTAAGCCGAAAGTCATTAGCTCTACTACAGAAGATACATCTCGACCTTGATTCGCGCACTTCTGTTGCATTAGCTAAGATTTTGGCCAGGGAATACTGGAACATCCATCCGGACTGGTGTGGGCTCAGCATCGATATTGAAGCAGATTCAATTGAAGCAGCAGTGCTTATTGGAGATAAAACCTTCAATCTGCCTGCCGGATATAGCTACATCTACGATCTGGGAGCCGAATGGAAAGCATTCACCGGGCTGCCCTTTGTATTTGCTTGCTGGGTGGTAAACCGGGAAATTTCACCTGAACAGGAAAAAGAACTGAACGATGCTTTTGCATACGGTATGGCGCATAAAGAACAGGCTATCAACGCGCAAACTGAACTTCCGATTTCAAAAACAAGGCTTCTGGACTATCTGAATAATAGTATCAGTTTCAAAATGGATGATGCGAAAAGACAGGCGCTTAAGCTATTCTTGGAGAAGCTCAAAGAAATAGATTAAGCATCAAAGCAAAATAACTATCTGACCTATAAAAAAAGAGGGAACCTTACCAGGCTCCCTCTTTTTTGTAATCAATGATTTTTATCGCATATCAACCACTTCTATGCCTGGGTGATCAGCCTTGTTGAAAGCAAATTCTTTATCGGCAAGAGGAGGATCGGTGATAAATTTATTTACCATGTAGGTGAAAGTATTTCCGCCTTTATCATACATCACGAATGAGCTAACCTGTTTTTTCAACTTGTCAATCGTAAGCATAACTTTAGAAAGAGATTTGCCTTTCTTAAGAGGTGTGAGTTCGATAACCTGTTTATTGTTTTTGTCTTCTATAAATTTGGAACGGTAATTTGCGCTGTAGGAAGTAAGCATCTTGGTTGGGGTAAATGAGTCGTCATCTGTTCCAACATCGTTAATCTGCACTTCTTTGGCGTCCTTTAGGTAAGTCCAACTGGTTTTGCCATCGCAGAATACATCCTGGCCGGCAATCGATAACTTGTATTTGTCTCCTTTGGAAAGCAGGATTCCATTAAAATTATCTTTTACTTTTTCTTTTGTATTTTCCATCGTATAGGAGAATTCTATACGTAGCGTTTTGTAAGCTTTGGTTTTGGCAGATATTTCGTCGAGAATGGCAGTTGCTTTTTTATCCACAGATTGTGCCAAAAGTACATTGGTAATTAAGGCGAATGCTATAATCCAGGTTGATTTTTTCATGGTTAATTGTGTTATTAAATTTCGTTAGTATTGTCGTGTCGAAGGTCCTTCAAATATTGTTCCAAAGCTATCTCATTTGCAACCCTTACTTCCCGGGCCTTACTTCCTTCGAATGGCCCTACAATGCCGGCAGCTTCGAGCTGATCGATAATACGGCCAGCACGATTGTAACCTAACTTTAGCTTTCGCTGAAGCAGCGAAGTGGATCCTTGCTGATTCTGAACAATAACGCGGGCGGCATCTTCGAAGAG
>DASVHX010000268.1:0-5923 GCA_036382355.1 Bacteroidales bacterium | reverse complement strand
CATTTTCAGGAATTTGTCGGCCAGACTGGAAGGAGGTAGTGTTCAGGGGAGTTTCAAGATCAGCGATTTCGCAAACCCCAGGATTGAAGGCAACCTTTTGGCAGATGCAGACCTGGCCGCTGTTTATGGCTTCCTGCCAGTGGGTTACCTTACAGCGCTTAGCGGAAAAGCAAGGATAAATGCATCGTTCAGCGGACATCCCGGAAAGAACGGTCTGGGAACTAAGGCAGCCGGTACCATAACAATGTCGGGTACTTCGGCCACAATCAAAGGAAGTGCAATACCACTTAGCGACATAAGCGGCGATTTTACATTCAACAACAACGATCTGAAAGTAAATAACCTCAGTGGACGCTATGGCTCGAGCGATTTCCGCCTGCAGGGCGCCCTTCGTAATTTTATGGCCTGCTTGCTGCAGCCTTCGTTGCAGTGGCAGCTCGATGCCCGGCTTACTGCAGGAAATTTGAACTGGGACGAAGTGATGGCTACAGGGCGAGCCGACGAATCCGGCCCACCGACCTTGAAGATTCCTGCTAACTTAGCGTTGAACCTCGACGCCAATATCGGCAAACTATCATACAGAGCGTTTACCGCCCGGCAGATACGCGGACAACTTGTGTTGCAAAATGGAACACTTACAGCTTCCGCATTATCATTCGACGCAATGAAAGGACATGTCACATCCGCAGGAAGTATTGACGGGCTTGTGAATTCCAGGGGAAAAATCCGTTGTAATGCCCATTTCGAAAAAGTGGATATAACGCAGACGTTCCAGTCGTTTGGTAATTTTGGAAATACAAGTATCACAGATAAAAATCTTGAAGGCGCTCTAACTACCGACCTCGATTTTGCAGCGCGCTGGATGCCAGGTCCCGAGATAGATGCTACATCGGTTGTTCTCTCGGCTGATGTAATTGTGGAAAATGGACGGCTAAAGGATTATTCCCCTATGCAAAGCCTATCGAAATACCTTCGCGTGAAGGATCTTTCGGATATCCATTTCTCCACACTCACCAACCATATCGAGATTGCCAGCAAAACAGTTTATATTCCACGGATGGAAATAAAATCCAGCGCTATCGACCTCCAAATATATGGTAAACACGGATTTGACAACAGTATTGAGTACCATTTCAGGATTCTGCTATCACAATTGCTTTCGCGCAAAGCCAGGAAAGATAATCCCAGGATGAAAGGCGAAGACGCCATTGGACCGATCCAGGACGATGGTCTTGGCCGCACAACACTTTATCTGCTGCTTACAGGTACGGTCGATAATCCTATATTTAAGTATGATAAAAAAGATGTGCGCGAAAAGATAGCCGCTGACTTTAAAAAGGAACGGCAAAACCTAAAATCCATACTTCACCAGGAATTTGCACCTGCGCGTAAGGACAGTTTGCGTGAGAAAACGAAAAAAACCGAAACAAAATTTGAAGTGGAATGGGATGATGACAAAAAATAGTTTCTAACTACTGTGATGTTAAATTTCCGATATTTGTTTAATGCGCAATATACCTGATAAAAAATAATTGCCGCTATACGACCTCTAAACTAAATTTTTCACTTTCTTTGACAGAAAGACAGTCGTCGGTTATGGAAGCCAGATAATTTCCAGGAAAAGAATAAATCAAATCCCCGGCGAAGATTGCTGTCGCTTAAAAAATGCCTGTATCTTGAATATATATAAACAAAAGAGGCAATGGAAAACCGTACTGTTCCTGGCAGCGGTAATTATCGTTGGGGTATCGCTGTGGTATACCAACATCCTGGTGCATAAGATAGCCCAGGACGAGCGCAACAAGATACAAACATGGGCTGACGCCATCCACCATCGTGTAACACTTGTAAACTCCACCAACAACTTTTATGAACAATTGCGCGAAGAGGAACGCAAACGCATGGAACTATTGGTAGAGGCCACAAAAAAGATGGTTTCGGACACTACCAACCAGGACCTGACCTTCTATTCCGAGATTATTTCGAACAATACAACCATACCAGTAATTATTACCGACGAAAAGGGAAATATTAACAGTACGATAAATGTTGATTTTGATGCCAAAACGGTAAAGAAACTTACACCTGAATTAAGGAAGGAGTTTTCGGTATATCCACCGCTGGTGCTCAACTTTTACGCCGGGAGTGTGAATTATTACTATTATAAGGATTCACGTTTGTTCACAGAGCTCAGGGTAATGCTCAACGAGCTGATCAGTTCGTTCTTTTCCGAAGTTGTTAATAACTCGGCTTCTGTGCCCGTTGTTATCACCGACAGCACCAGGACCAAACTTATTGACTTCGGGGGAAGCATTGACACAACGCGGTTTCGAGATACTGCTTTCCTTCAGCAGACAATAGCAGGGATGGCCTCCGAAAACGATCCCATTATTATCAGCATTGCCAATCAGGGCAAGCGCTATATCTTCTACAAGGATTCCTACCTGCTTAGGCAACTGAGATACTACCCTTACATCCAGTTGGCAATAATCAGCATTTTTCTGTTTGTGTCATATCTACTCTTCAGTACAGCCCGCCGGGCAGAACAGAACCAGGTTTGGGTGGGACTGGCAAAGGAAACAGCTCACCAACTCGGGACACCGCTCTCATCTATGATGGCCTGGGTTGACTACCTGGAAACCAAGGGTGTGGATAAGGATACAATTTCCGAACTGCAAAAAGACGTGAGCCGCCTGGAAACGATTACCGAAAGATTTTCGAAAATAGGTTCCGGCGCATTACTAAAGGAAGAAAACATTGTTCCGCTGATCTATAAATCCATTGGGTATCTGAAAACCCGTACTTCCCCAAAAGTATCGATTGAAATTACACCTTCCGAAAGTACACATATAATTGTGCCACTTAATTATCAACTCTTCGATTGGGTGATTGAGAATCTTGTAAAAAATGCCGTGGACGCCATGACTGGTAAAGGACGCCTGGCCATCAATATCAGCGATGATGAGAAATTTGTTACTATTGATGTAATAGATTCGGGAAAAGGCATCCCCAAGAACATGTTCAAAACTATTTTTAACCCTGGATATACCAGCAAGCAGCGCGGATGGGGATTGGGTCTTTCTCTCTCGCAACGCATTATCCGTGACTACCATGCCGGAAAAATATTTGTGAAATCGTCCGCCCTCGGAAAAGGAACTACCTTCAGGATCATTCTAAAGAAATAGTTTTATGTTTCCGACTGATCACTAAAAAACAAGAGGCCATTAGCCGTTAGCTGTTAGCTGTTAGCATATTACGTTACAAAACAACATCCATTAATCAAAGAATAAATGCCAACAGCCAATAGCCAACAGCCAATAGCCAATAGCCAACAGCCAATAGCCAACAGCCAATAGCCTGGAACCAAATGCCATTAATCAACTTAGCAAAGCGATCTCATGAGCGAAGCGAATAAAGAATAAATGCCAACAGCCAACAGCCAATAGCCAATAGCAAACAGCCTGGAACCAAATGTCACAAATCACTATTCACTAATTACTACTTATGGCCGGTATATATATTCATATTCCATTTTGTAAGAAGAAGTGCCATTACTGTAATTTCTTTTCGGTGGCTTCGCTATCCGGCAAGCATAATATATTGCCAGCCATTGCCGATGAGTTGCATGCGCGTCGCGATTATCTGGAAGGGGAAGAGATCGAAACGATTTATTTCGGAGGAGGCACTCCTTCGTTGCTCTCAGGAAGCGAAATAGACTATATGCTTAAATGCATCACCAATGACTTCAAGATAATGCCCGATGCCGAGATTACACTCGAAGCAAATCCCGATGATCTCACCCCGCAGAAACTGGCCGAACTACGCAAGACAAAGATCAATCGGCTGAGCATTGGAATACAATCGTTTTACGATGAAGATCTCGAATATCTTAATCGTGCACATGATGCCCGGCAAGCGACTGCTGCTGTAGAAGAAGCCAAGGCATCTGGCTTCAGCAATATTACCCTCGATCTGATTTATGGTATTCCAACCTTAAGCGATGAGCGCTGGGTTAGTAATGTACTCAAAGCAATTTCGCAGGGAGTGCAACATATTTCAGCCTATTCACTTACCGTTGAATCGCGTACTCCACTGGAATATCTGATCCGTAAAGGAAAAGCCAAACCGGTAGAAGAAGAGCAAAGCATCTGCCATTTCGAGTTGTTGACAGAACTGATGCGGGAAAATGATTTTATCCATTACGAAATCTCAAACTTTTGCCTCGAAGGCTGGTACGCGCGGCATAATACCAATTATTGGAACGGCCACAAATATCTTGGTGTCGGCCCATCCGCACACTCTTACGATGGCAATACACGGCAATGGAACGCCTCGGGAATTACTTCATATGTTGAAGCCGTGATGAAAGGCTCGGGTCCGGATGGCGCAGAAACCCTGACTACTGCACAGCATTACAACGAATTCGTGATGACCTCCTTGCGCACCATATGGGGATGCAGCCTGGATGAGATCTTAAAACGGTACGGAGAAAAATATGCGCAGTATATCCGGAAATTGTCAGCACCCTACCTGCATGATGAGAAATTGGTTCTTAAAGATGGTATTTTACGGATAAGTGGAACCGGACTCCTGATGGCAGATGCCATTGCTTCGGATTTGTTCGCGACGGAGTCCTTATAAACTACTTTTTATCACTTTAGGCATTAGGCATTAGGCATTAGGTACTGGGCATTAGGCACTGGGCACTCCAATCTAGCCTCTGAACCTAACCTTCATCTGCACCGCCTGATGATCGCTGAATAAAAATCCCTGCGGAAGTGTTTTAACTTCCAGCAATTCCAAATTTGGCGATAAAACAAAGAAATCGATGATTGTAGTTCCTGTGTGTCCTTTTTGATAGGGTTCGTTTACATCGCGGTTGCTTGCCTTTTTTGGATCAAATGCCCACTTCCAGTCAGCAGGTATAAAGTCGGCCGGAATTGGTGGCGTTATCCGATGAGCTTTATTGCCATCGGTGATAGTAGCCGGATCGAAAGGAAGCGGATTCTGGTTCCAGTCGCCACCAACGATCACGTAATTTCCCCTTGCAAACTCATCGGTCATGGTTTTTTGCAGGAGCGCGAGTTCCATCTTACGCATATCAGCAGCATCGTCGAAAGCCGAATTATGTGTGTTGATAAGAACCAACTCTTTTCCTCCAGCCAATTTATAATGTGATAGTATGAAACAACGGTCGAGCATAAAAAGTCGTTTTGGCCAGGCGTAAGATGAAGGAAAAGCCACACGCATTGCATCATGCTGGCGGTAACGGCTCAGGGTAGTGAGCCCGGCCAGTACACGCCCCATTGGTTCTGCAGGCGGAACAGGAACAAAGCCAACATCATAATTGGAAGCATACACCGCAGAATAGCCTTCAAACAAACTGTCGATGAGCGAAATTTCATCCCTGTAATAGCTTCGCCTGGCTTTGCGATCCACTTCCTGCAAAAAAAGGAAATCGGGGCTATCTGCCTGCTCCAGGCTGCCGAGCACACCTTTTAAATAGCGTTGGTATTCTTCAGCCGTTGGGCGCACGCGTTTCCCGCCTTCATAAAAAAAATCCATTTCTTTGCCAAGCCCGGCATAGCCAATATTCCAGGTAAGCAGGCTGATGGTGTCGCCCATGGCGGCTGACGGCAGCCCTTCACCTTTTACCGGGAGTATTTCTACTGCATCGGGTTTGTAATCGGTAAGGGTAGCCCAGGCCAGGAAACTGCCAAAACCCACCATAACCATAAGCAGGATGGCAATGACAATTTTCAAGATAATTTTAAATAGTTTCATGCTTAATATTTTATGTTTATCGGTTTGAAGTCTATTAAAGAGACGTCGCATGCAACGTTTATGATGTGTGTATAACGCATTTATATGATAAAAGACATTCCGGGTTTCATTTCCACCAAATCTAATAAATAATTTCATT
>DASVHX010000267.1:0-3491 GCA_036382355.1 Bacteroidales bacterium | reverse complement strand
CCATCGAACAGATTGAAAAGCAATATAAACAAGATAAAAAGCCGCATTCCTTCGATCTGCCTATTACAATCAGTGGCACTTCCGATGTTATTCAACAGAAAGTTACGACACGGAATGTTGTTGGTCTGCTGCGCGGAACCGATCCTAATCTGGCAACAGAATATATAATAATTGGCGGACATTATGATCATCTCGGTTTTGGTGGACCCGGTTCAGGCTCCCGTACTCCCGATACAGTTGCAATTCATCATGGCGCCGATGATAATGCATCGGGCACAGCCGGCGTAATTGAACTTGCCGGAAAATTTGCCAGCCAGCGCAATAGCTTAAAAAGAAGTATTGTATTTGTTGCTTTTGCAGCCGAAGAAATGGGACTTCTCGGATCCAAGGAATTTACCCGTGAGCCGTTGATTGATCTTAAGAAAGTTAGCGCCATGATCAACCTGGATATGGTTGGAAGGCTCAATCCGGAAACAAAATCTATCACCATTGGAGGCAGCGGTACTTCGGCACAAAGTGACTCTTTGATCCTTGCGCTTGCAGCCAACCGCTCATTTGAGATCCGGCGGTCGGCCGAAGGTTATGGCCCATCCGATCATGCATCATTCTATTCCGAAAATATTCCTGTATTCTTCTTTTTTACAGGGGCTCACGAAGATTATCACACACCTGCCGATGTTGCTGACAAAATCAATTACCAGGGAGAAAAAGATATTTTAGAATATGTATTTGATCTTGCCAAGGTTATTGACGGCATGCCAAAGATGCTTAGTTTCAGGGAAGCGGGTGCCAAAACAGGAACGCGATACAGTCGTAACTTTAAGGTTACCCTGGGAATTATCCCGGATATGACCTCAGCAATAAACAATGGACTTGGTGTGGATGGCGTGCGCAAAGGCGGACCAGCCGATTTGGCCGGTATCAAAAAAGGTGACCGGATTGTTGCAATCGATGGACAACCGGTAACAAACATTTACGATTACATGACCCGGTTGGGTAAATTAAAATCCGGACAAACTGCAAGCGTTGAGGTTATACGTAACGAAAAGAAAGAGATTATTTTAGTGCAACTGTAACATCAGGAAATTCACACCCGTAATTCAAATTTTGTGGTAGATTTTTTAAGTCGCGAAATCATCAACAAGTTCGTGAAATTTGGCGTAGTAGGCTTTTCTGGTGTATTTGTCGACTTTGGATTTACTTATCTGGGCAAGGAGAAGCTTCAAATCCAGAAGTATGTGGCAAATGCAATCGGATTTACAATTGCCGCTACCAGCAATTATTTCCTGAACCGCTGGTGGACCTTCCACAGTAAAAATCCTCAAATTGCGCTGGAATATTCCAAGTTCCTGTTTATTTCACTCCTTGGACTTGGGATAAATACATTTGTGATATGGATGCTTGTGAGCCGGTTTAAAAGAAATTTCTATGTTTCCAAACTATTTGCCATTGGCGTAGTCACTATCTGGAACTTCTTTTTCAACCTCATCTTTACATTTGTATAATTAACGTGTCTTCGTCATGCTTTCAGGCGTTACAAGAATGTAATCCGCAACCCCTTCTGATTTTTTATCCAGGTTTCTCATATCAGTTTGTTCGGATGAAGAAATAGTAACAATCTTTAGTCCGGGATTAGCTTGCCTGAGATACCATAATATTCCTTCATAGTTTTCGGAGTGATAACTTCCGTTGAAGTGCAGAAATACCTTACCTTTTGAAAGATGGCTCAGAATACGCCAGGCCATAGTGGCATCCTTTATTGCTTGTGCCTTTGGAAGATTCCCGGTGCTGTGTGCCTGGCCGGCTTCCCCCATATTTTCAATCATTTTTTTATAGCCTGGCAGGTTAGCATCATAAACGATTGGCAAGGGTGCCATTAATCTTTTAGCTTCTGCATTCAGACTTTCCAATCCTTCAAAACCCAACTTATTCACCAGTGAAGCATAACGCCTTGGAATATTCGTAGCCACAAATTCAATAGCACTGTCGTGGGCCAGTGTGATTAGTGGCTTGTAATCCGTTTTATAGTTAGGCCATAGTTTTGCTTCGGCTTCGAAATTCTTCTCCACAATTTTTCCGGAGAGATATTCATCGAGAATCAGCTGGTTGTCGGTTTCGAACATTTCGGCTCCGAGAATCAGGTTTTTACCTGTTTCTTTATATAAATCGCAGGCAAGTTCATATTCCAGCCAATGACAAATCGGGTTATCGTGCATTTCTCCGAAGAAAACCACATCGGCTTTTCGCGCATCATCGAGCAAATCGGAATAATTGGATTCGTGTCCTTTTGCCGTATAGATGCGATAGGCGGGTTTATCAGCTTTCATTGCAAGCAGCATGCTGGAAATGGACATTATAGCTGGTAACCACCAGCGAAGTATGTTGGTCTTCATTTTTATTTATTTTTTAAGCAGTTCGGCATGGAAAAGAAAAGGTAACAAACTACCGGTACTCTCTATAATACGTACACTACCTGATGAGCTCGACATGATTATTCTTATTGGCTGACCATGAAGTTGCTCATATTCCGCCATCACTTGTCGGCATGAACCGCACGGTGTTACAGGACCATCCATTACAAAACGATTCGTAGTGGCAGTTATGGCAATCGCAACAATCGGAATCCCCGGATGATTGGCCGAAGCAGCAAACAGAGCAACGCGTTCGGCGCATAAGCCCGAAGGATAAACCGAATTCTCCTGGTTGTTGCCCAGGATAACCTGACCGTTGGCCAAAAGTATGGCCGCGCCAACCGAAAATCCTGAGTAAGGCGCATAAGCTGATGCACAGGCAGAAGTGGCCTGATCAAGTAATTGGCGATCTGCGGGAAGCAGCACTTCAGATGAATCGTATTCAATGTAATCTACGCGAAGCGAAAATTGCTTCATAGGGGGGAGTTTTAGAATTAGAATTCGTTAAAAGTACGATTATTCCTGGTTCTGTGAATCATCACCCGAAAATAGGAGGAAAGCATTAAAGAATGCATAAAAGGTAACTCCATCCTGCGATTCAAGCGTATCTTCGGTGAACATGGAAATGATGACAATGAGCCAGAATATAACATAGAAATAGTTTAGAAATCGCCGTGTTACGATGGCTGGATAAATGAGCGTTACCAGAAACCAAAGCAAACCGAAGATACCAAACGCAATGAAGATCGACAGGTACTGATTATGAGACCGCCAACGGAAAGATTGTTGCAGCGGCGAGTCCATTATCTGGTATTGCCTTGTGAAGGCATCCGGTAAATCGCCTGTGCCGACACCCATAAGCCAATTCTGCTTTATGATCAAGAGTGATGTTCTCCAGTATTCCAGTCGTTGCATTGCTGAACTGGCATTGGGATTACCGTTAGCCCGATAATTAATATATCCAGGTATAATCTGGTATATCAGCGATTTAGCGCTGAACTTCTTGAGGTATTCAGCATTTGCAACGCCTGCTTCAATATATTGAACTTCTTCGTTAGTGAGACGATTTACACCATCTGC
>DASVHX010000266.1:0-2615 GCA_036382355.1 Bacteroidales bacterium | reverse complement strand
TGAGTTCTTCCACTTTCTGTTGCAAGAGCTGTTCGTTATCAATAGTTTCAACTGTTTGTGGCTCCTGTTGAATTGTTGCCGTTTCGGCAGTTGAATCATTTACTTCCTGTAGCGATTCGTCTGTTGCAGGAGTTTTTTCTGGATGCTTTTTTTTTATCATCGAATGCAAATCTTTTAAATATACCTGTAATAATGTAAAATCGTGGCTGTTTGTGCAGGCCGTTCTGCTGTTATCAAAATATTTGCCATACCTGTTTTACAGCCATTTTGGCAGCAAATATCTATAATATTTAAAATGAAGGTGACAAAAGTAAAGAGAAAATTGGAATGTTGTTACAGTCGTTATCCAGGGTGATGCAGTCAGTAACCCCAAAAGTTCGATAGGACATTAAATATTCTCAATTTTATGCTTAAATACTAACGAATTACTTATATTAGCAGTTGTTAACTGCATTATTTAATTTAAAACCTTTGTCATGGCTAGTACTTTAGAGAATACTGATCTCAGCCCCGAAGAACGCTCGTACCTTGATTATATGCAAAAAGGTGATGACTTCATGAAGATCGAGATTTATCGTTCTGCAAAAGAATGGTATTCCAAGGCCTTCGAACTCAATCGTAATCATGGGTTGGTTCAGAGTAAACTCGATAATTGCAACAGGCTTATCCAGCTTGAAAAGAAGAAAATAACCATTGTTATTTCGGTTATTGCATTCGTTTTATTAGCAGTGGTCTTGTTTTGATGCCATCAATCAGATGCGCTTAATATCTGCGCCGATTGCACGCAGCCTTTCATCAATATCTTGATAGCCACGATCAATCTGTTCAATATTATCAATCACACTTTTCCCTCTGCCCGAGAGGGCTGCAATAAGCAAAGCCACACCGGCTCGAATATCCGGCGACGACATGCGGATGCCCCGCAATGCATATTGCCTGTCGAGGCCTATAATGGTGGCTCGGTGAGGATCGCACAGGATGATCTGCGCACCCATTTCGATGAGTTTATCAACAAAGAACAATCTGCTTTCGAACATTTTCTGATGGATAAGCACGCTACCTTTGGCCTGGATAGCAACAACCAGTGCAATGCTGATAAGGTCAGGGGTAAAGCCTGGCCAGGGAGCATCGGCAATGGTCATAATGGAGCCATCCATAAAGGTCTCCACTTCATAATGTTCCTGGGCAGAAACCCAAAGATCGTCGCCACGGAGTTCGATCTGTATGCCGAGTCTTTTGAAAACTTCAGGGATTATCCCTAAAGCTGCATAATTCACATTTTTGATAGTGATTTCGGATTGGGTCATGGCTGCCAGCCCAATAAAACTCCCGATCTCGATCATGTCAGGTAGAAGTGTATGCTCAGTTCCGCCCAGGTATTCTACGCCCTCAATTGTAAGCAGGTTGGAGCCGACTCCGGTTATGCGTGCACCCATGCGGTTCAGCATCTCGCACAATTGAACCAGGTATGGTTCACATGCAGCATTGAATATGGTCGTTTTGCCGGTTGCCATAACTGCCGCCATCACAATGTTGGCTGTTCCGGTAACCGAAGCTTCATCGAGAAGCATATAAGTGCCTTTAAGTTTTGGGGCCTCAATACGATAGACATTTCCTTCCGTCTCACTCACAAAAGTAGCACCGAGCTTTTGAAATCCGATAAAATGTGTGTCGAGCCGACGACGGCCTATCTTATCGCCTCCAGGTTGAGGGATATATCCTTTGCGGAATCGCGATAAAAGAGGCCCTGTGATCATAACTGATCCACGAAGATTCCCAGCTTTTTTGCGGAAGTCGGCTGTTTTGAGAAATTCAAGATCTACCTGGTCAGCTTGAAAGGAATAAGTATCAGGGTTTATTTTTTCGATCCTCACACCCATGCAGCCAAGCAGTTCAATAAGTTTGTTCACATCCCTGATGTCCGGGATATTGCGGACCGTAATTTTTTCGGGGGTGAGCAATGTGGCACAGATAATCTGTAGGGCTTCGTTTTTTGCGCCCTGGGGAACAATTTCACCTTTCAGGCGGTTGCCCCCGGTAATCTCGAATGAACTCATTAGTTAGGTATTAGGTATTAGGCTGGTAGGGGTTTAGGCATTGGGCAATAGGCATTAGGCACTTGGTACCCGGCACTCAACACCCGTCACTCCTTAATTGCTTTTCCCCGGGAATGGTCGGCGTGGACGGTTTGTGCTGTTACTTCCCGGCTGATTGTTCTTAGGTTTTCCTTCAAACTTCTTTTTCTTATTCCTGGCCAGTATATCGGTAGTATTGTTAAGGCGAAAATCTTCACTCAGCTTAAGTTTGCCATGAGACAGGACTGCCAGGTGTTTCGTAATCAGTTCGTCGTTTACCGAATCACGGTTCCAGTTAAGATAAGCCTTCTTTAGGTGATTGGCAATGGTTTTGGTAAAAGCTTCTTTTTCCGGGCCTTCTTCGTATTCAACAGCTTTCTCAATGATGCGTGCAATATTCTTACCGTAAGGTTTATAAAGGATGTCTTCCTGGGTATAAGGAATTCGCTGGGGCTTGGCAGCAAGTGCTTGCGGTGATGGAGCAGGGTAGGGGGAATCTACATCCAGTTTGAAGTCGGCCATAATATGGAGATGATCCCA
>DASVHX010000265.1:0-7270 GCA_036382355.1 Bacteroidales bacterium | reverse complement strand
AGAAAAAAAAAGCAGACAATTGGATCATCGAGGGACCGCGTCACATCGAACGCAAATCGGTTATTTCGCAAAATCATTATGAAAAGATTGTTAAGCAATCCATTATCAATCCTCTTGAAGAGACTACTGAACCTCAGTAATAAAGGAAATAGCTAATGATTACATTTAAATTCATATTGGCCGGAGCGATATTGGCCATAAGCCTACTGGTTGCCATGTATGCCACTCTTTTAGAGCGTAAGGTCGCCGGATTTTTCCAGGACCGTCTTGGTCCCGACCGTGCCGGTCCATGGGGTTTACTACAACCATTCGCTGATGGTGTTAAACTTTTCTTCAAGGAAGAATTTATGCCAAATACTGCGGATAAGTTCCTTTACATCCTTGGGCCTTCACTTACAATGTTCGTTGCCTTGCTCACAAGCGCAATAATACCATGGGGAGCCGGAATAACTGTAAACGGCACATATTACGCCTTGCAGGTGGCTGATATCAATATCGGAATGCTATATGCTTTTGCCGTTGTATCCGTCGGTGTTTATGGTATAATGATCGGAGGCTGGGCATCAAATAATAAATTCGCATTACTGGGCGCCATCCGTGCTTCATCACAAATGATAAGTTACGAACTGGCTATGAGCCTTTCCATCATAGCCCTTGTAATGATGTCGGGTTCGCTCAGCCTGAATGAAATAGTTGCCCAACAGCATGGATTCAACTGGAATATATGGTATCAGCCACTTGGATTTTTACTTTTCCTGGTATGCGCTTTCGCGGAAAGCAACCGTTCGCCATTCGACCTACCAGAGTGTGAAACAGAGCTTATTGGCGGATATCATACAGAATATAGCAGTATGAAATTAGGTTTTTACCTGTTTGCCGAATACATCAATATGTTTATTTCTGCTGCTATGATTTCTACCCTCTATTTTGGTGGATACAACTTCCCATTCATGGATAGCCTGGGGCTTTCACCAAATGCCATTAGCATAATGGGAACAGGCGTGCTATTCCTTAAAATTGCCTTTTTTGGATTTTTCTTCATGTGGATACGCTGGACACTACCGCGTTTCCGCTATGATCAGCTTATGAAATTAGGCTGGAAGAAAATGATTCCACTGGCCATCGCAAATGTTATAATTACGGGGTTTATCATTATGTTGGTGAAGTAATAGAATATCTGATAAATGAACCTGAAAATGCAACCACTCACAAATAGGGCAAAAATCGTATCCAATAAAAAAATGACCTTTGCCGAACGCTTATACCTTCCAGCCATTGCCATAGGCATGTGGACTACCCTAAAGCATCTTTTTGGGAAGGCAACTACTATTCGCTATCCTGAAGTAAAACGTGATTTCTCGGACATTTACCGCGGTAAACATGTGCTGAAACGTGATGATGAAGGGCGCGAACGGTGCACTGCTTGTGGCTTGTGTGCCGTGGCTTGTCCGGCAGAAGCCATAACCATGGTGGCGGAGGAGCGTAAACCGGGCGAGGAAAACCTTTACCGGGAAGAGAAGTATGCATCTATCTATGAAATTGACATGCTGCGCTGCATATTCTGTGGTTTGTGCGAAGAAGCCTGCCCAAAAGAAGCTATCTTCCTGACGAAAGAAATTGTTCCGTCAGATTATCACCGGGATGTTTTCATTTATGGAAAAGATATTCTTTTGGAGCCACTGGATCCCAATAAACGCATCGATATTTCGCTCCGTCAGACGCCTGAAGTGCTTAAATTCAAAGAAGACAAATCAAAAAGACATAATAAGTAAGTGAAAAGTTCATAAAGTTCATAAAGTAGAAAGTTATAATAGCTGAATTCAACCGATTTTATACTATTTCAAACTACCTCAAACTATTTCAAATAATTTCAACTTATTTCAAACAACATCAAACGATTTCAAACTCTGATTACTTACTATACATTAACTTATTGACAACCATATTTTCAGCCAATATTTATTCTACTTTTTTTCATTGCTGGCTACTATAGCCGCTCTTATGGTTTTGCTTTCGCGAAAACCAATTCACAGCGTTCTTTACCTTACTCTGGCATTTTTTGCTATTGCCGCTCACTTCATTTTACTCAACGCACAATTTTTGGCCATCGTAAATATAATCGTGTATGCTGGAGCTATCATGGTTTTGTTCCTGTTCACTGTTATGCTGCTCAACCTGAATGTGGCTGCCGAGCAACACAAATCAAAAATTGTGAAAATTACAGCCGTATTAACTGGCGGTCTTCTAATGCTCGTCCTCACCGCAGCACTCCGACAAATGGATCTTACGCTTATGCGGGACCCTTCCACCACCCAGATCGGCCTGGTTAAAAATCTCGGCAAAGTACTTTTCCGGGATTTCCTGCTGCCATTCGAGGTAACCTCTATACTTTTCCTTTCTGCCATGATAGGTGCGGTAATGCTGGGCAAGAAGACCGGAGATTAAAAAATAATATTTCGATACTTAGTAAAAATCGTAACTGATATGCAAGATATTTCTCAAAACTTTAACGTGGTACCCTTAAACCATTATGTGCTCTTTTGCACTATAATATTCACCATAGGCGTAATAGGTGTGCTTATTAAACGAAATGCCCTCGTCATTTTTATGTCCATCGAGCTGATGCTCAACTCCATTAATCTTTTACTTGTGGCTTTTTCGGTATATCATAATGATCCCGCAGGGCAGATTTTCGTATTCTTTATCATGGTTGTGTCCGCGGCAGAAGTAGCAGTGGGGTTAGCGCTGGTTGTTATGGTTTTCCGCCATACACACAGTATTGATATTAATTTCCTGAACAGGTTGAAATGGTAAATTGCTGGAAACTCATAAATCAGATATTCAATGCTTTAAATATATGATGAATCTAATTTGGCTTGTACCGTTGTTTCCCCTTGCAGGATTCCTGTTCATCGGGATAAATTACAAGCATTTACCAGTGAGAATCAGTGGTTGGATTGGGAGTGGGTTAGTTCTGGCTTCTTTTCTGGTTTCGCTGGTAATATTTATTGACTTACTTAACGGAGCTCCTTCTCAATCCATTATCCTGTTCGATTGGATAAAAGCGGGTGGAATAAATTTCCCGGTGGAATTCCTGATTGATCCACTTTCCTCTTTGATGTTATTGATCGTTACCGGTGTCGGATTTCTCATCCATGTTTATTCCATTGGTTATATGCAAGATGATGAAGGCTTCAACCGTTTCTTTGCTTATATGAACCTCTTTGTTTTTTTTATGCTGGTTTTGGTGCTTGGCGCCAGCTACACCATCATGTTCATCGGCTGGGAAGGCGTTGGCCTATGCTCCTACCTGCTCATCGGGTTCTGGTTTAAAAATCAGGATTACAACAATGCGGCCAAGAAAGCTTTTATCATGAACCGGATTGGTGACCTGGGTTTCTTGCTCGGCATGTTTTTACTTTTTCAAACATTTGGGAGCCTCAGCTTTTCAGTCATTTTCCCGAAAGCGGCCGTATTAGTTGCCGGCACACCGGTTCTCACCACGATTACATTGCTCCTATTTGTTGGTGCTATCGGTAAAAGCGCACAAATTCCGCTTTTCACATGGTTGCCGGATGCTATGGCTGGCCCGACGCCTGTTTCGGCACTCATCCATGCTGCCACCATGGTTACTGCCGGAGTTTACATGGTAGCCCGTTCAAATATACTCTATGCGCTTTCGCCGGTAACCCTGATGGTTGTTGCAATAATAGGGCTGGGTACTGCTCTGTTTGCGGCGGTTATCGCCATGTTTCAAAATGATATTAAAAAAATTCTGGCATACTCAACCATAAGCCAACTGGGGTATATGTTTCTCGGACTTGGTATGGGTGCATTCACAGGTGCTGTTTTTCACCTTACTACACATGCATTCTTTAAAGCACTCTTATTCCTTGCTGCCGGAAGTGTGATTCATGCATTAGGAGGAGAACAGGATATCCGGGAAATGGGCGGTTTGTCAAAGAAAATTCCAAAAACGTATTTTGTTTTTATAGTCGGAACCATTACCATAGCAGGGATTCCACCTTTTGCAGGATTCTTTTCCAAAGATGAAATCCTGGCAGCTGTGTTTGCCCAAAGCCCTGGTTTATGGTTGCTGGGTGTTGCCGGCTCCATGCTGACGGCTTTTTATATGTTTCGTTTGCTATTTCTTACGTTTATGGGCAGTTTCCGCGGAAGCAATGAAAAACTCTTGCATATCCCTGAACCGCCGGGTACAATGATGATCCCACTTTTTATACTTGCTGTACTATCCGCCGTTGGCGGATTTATTGGCTTACCCGAAAGCATGGGTCCGCATAGCCTTAAAGCATTTTTAGAACCGGTTTTCGCCCCTTCTGCTTCGCATACGCAGCCTCATGTTTTGAATTCCATTGAGATGGGATTTATATTGATGGGTGTCACTGTTACGATGGCATTGCTTATGGTAGCTCTTGCCTGGCGGCTTTATGTCGCAAAAGAGCAGATTCCATCCGACGACGAAGTGGAAAAGACTGGTGTCGTCAGGTTGATCTACAACAAGTTTTTTATAGATGAAATTTATGATTTCCTGCTGATAAGGACTATGTTGTGGCTTTCGGGAATATTCCACAGTGTGTTCGAACTTCGGATAATCGATCCAGCCATTGAATCTATCGGAAAATTTACCATCGTTTCGGGTCGCAAATTACGGCTGCTACAGACTGGCAACGTTGGTTTTTATTTGTTTGCAATGGTTTTTGGAATAATACTGGTACTGGTCTTCAATGTTTTTGGCTTTAGTTTTATTCATTAATCTTTATTTACCGGATGTTCTTAACTGAAATGATCTTAATAATCTACCTGGCATGATAACCGGACTATTATTTCTTATTCCTCTGCTGACGGCGCCATGGGTAATGGCTACGCTTGGCGACAAAGCTATCTGGCGGAATGCCCTCATCGCATCATTGATCGAATTTGCTGCTTCACTGCTGATATTTTTACAATTCCGCAATTCCGGTGTGCCTGAATTAATTTTATCATTTCCCTGGATTTCCAGCCTTGGCGTGCGGTTCAGTTTTGGTATGGATGGCCTGAGTTTATTACTCGTTTTGCTCACTACTTTCTTAACGCCAATCATTATCCTGGCATCTTCCCGTTTTCAAGCGCGGCGTTTAAACATATATTTTGGCCTTATTCTTATCATGGAAATGGCCTTGATAGGGGTTTTTACGGCCCAGGACGGACTGGTATTCTATCTCTTCTGGGAACTGGCCCTGATCCCAATTTACTTTATCAGCGCCATTTGGGGTGGCGCCAGTCGGATTCGGATTACGTTCAAGTTCTTTATTTATACCCTTTCGGGAAGCCTTATTATGCTTGTAGCACTGATCTACGTGTATTTTCAGACACCCTTTCCCCATTCGTTCGGCTTCCAGGCACTTTATCATGCTTACCTGGAGATTGGAGCGCAACGATGGGTATTTGCTGCTTTCTTCCTTGCCTTTGCCATTAAAATCCCGATATTCCCATTTCATACCTGGCAACCTGACACATACACAGAAGCGCCTGCTGCAGGCAGTATGCTGCTGGCAGGCATTATGCTGAAGATGGGTCTTTATGGTATTCTCCGCCTGATGATTCCGCTGTGCCCACTGGCTTTTAATGACCTCGGCCTCCCTGCAATACTGCTTTCTATTGCAGGAATTGTATATGCTTCGATCATCGCTTTGCGGCAAAAAGATCTGAAACGGATGGTTGCTTACGTTTCTATTGCCCATGTCGGGCTTATTGCCGCCGGTTCGTTTTCACTTAAAGACATTGCATTACAAGGTGCAGTTATACAAATGTTTTCGCATGGAATCAATGTTGTCGGCCTTTTTATACTTATCGATATCATTGAAAACCGGTTCCGCTCGCGCAGGATTGATAACCTTGGCGGAATTGCGCAGGCTATGCCCCGCTTTGCCATTGTATTTATGATAATATTGCTTGGAAGTATTGCCTTGCCATTAACTAATGGATTCGTAGGTGAATTTCTTTTACTACAGGGCTTATTCGGGTATAACCCGTGGATTTCACTTGCTGCCGGGAGCACTATTATTTTCGGAGCGGTATATATGTTATGGATGTATCAGCGCGTAATGCTCGGGAATTTGCCGGAAAAGTTGGCTGGGAAGGCTGCGGATCTGGATCCTAGCGAAATGATGGCGCTCATCCCGCTGGTAGTAATGGTTGTGTGGATCGGATGTTATCCAAAGCCATTCCTTCAACTTGCTGAACCGGCCCTCCGATCCATTTTGAATATCGCATTTGCTTTACCCAACTGATAATTACAATTTATATGAATTCTCTGATATCTATTACTGTTTTAGGAATTGTAACCATGATGCTGGGTGTCTGGCAGATGAAAAAATGGAACCTGCCGGTTATTGTTATCGGTCTGTTAGCCACGCTCCTGTTAAACATGCTTGAATGGAATAAAGCGGTTCATTATTTCAACGAAATGATGATTGTGGATAATTATGCTGTCGCTTTTAACGGAGTTCTTATTTTTTCCACCATCCTTGTTTTCATGTTTGCCAATAACTATTACCGAAGTGTAGAACGTCCCCTTGAAGACATTTTTTCTCTGATGCTTTTCGCCCTGGCTGGTGCTATCGTGATGACCTCTTTTGCCAACCTCGCCATGTTATTCATCGGTATCGAAATCCTGTCCATTTCCATGTACATCCTTGCAGGCAGCAAGAAATTTGATCTTGCTTCGAATGAAGCTGCCCTGAAATATTTTCTGACCGGATCTTTTGCAACCGGGTTTCTTTTGTTTGGTATCGCGTTGATTTATGGCTCCACCGGATCATTCAATATGGCCGGGATATCGACCTATGTACATGCCAACAGCGCAACATTACCATCATATTTCAAAGTAGGCTTGCTCTTTATGATGATTGGCCTCTCCTTTAAACTGGCTGTTGCCCCGTTTCATTTCTGGGCTCCTGATGTTTATCATGGCTCGCCAACGCTTATAACGGCCTATATGTCGACAGTAGTCAAAATTGCAGGTATCGCCGCTTTTTATCGTTTGTTTGCAACCTGTTTTGCTTCAGTACCGGGGATATGGGTAAATACGCTGGTTGTTTTTTCAGCACTTACAATCCTTCTTGGAAATCTTGTGGGCGTATACCAGACCAATATGAAACGTATGTTGGCATACTCCAGCATTTCGCATGCCGGCTATATGTTGCTTGGGCTGATAGCCATCAATAAATTATCAGCCGGCTCACTTTTACTTTATTCTGCAGCTTATTCT
>DASVHX010000264.1:0-1840 GCA_036382355.1 Bacteroidales bacterium | reverse complement strand
ATTTATCAAGATATTGATATTCAGGAGTATCTCCGGCATTTGGCCCTCCACAGTTTACTTCATCCGAAGGAAGATTTTTCATAAAATACACACTGGTCCATGTTCCTTTTGAATAATTTTCCTGGATTTTATTATAAATCCCCATGGTGGCTAATTTCACATCATTGTCATTTTTCAGAAAGTTGTCACTGGTGAGTTGTCCAACGGGTTGAATTTCTAAAAAATCTTTCTTGCAACCTGCAAAGGCAAGTATAAGCAGTATACTATATATTATTTTTTTCATGATTTATCGTTTTTTAGATTAGAAACTAGCTGAAAGACCAAATAACATCTTGGCAGCAATTGGATACAAACCCTTATCAACACCTAGCCTATTATCTGTGCCACTACCGGCTTCAGGATCCAATCCCTTGTATTTGGTAATGGTGAAATAATCGTCGAGAGAGATATATGCCCTCAGTGAATTTACTCCGAATTTAGAAGTAATTGAGTTTGCCAAAGTATAACCCAACTGGATTTGCTTGATTCTCATATATGATCCTTTAGAAATCATAAGGTCGCTCCGGTAAATATAATCGCTGCTATTATCCGCTCTTGGTAAGCTGGCATTTGTGTTCGTAGCTGTCCACCTGCCGTCAAACATATAAGCAGGTTTGTTTGATAAAGTTCTGTCAGTACGATACCAGCCCATGAAAATATCATTGCCGGAAACACCCTGGAAGGCGAGGTTGAAATCAAAACCTTTGTATCCCATTGAAATGTTGCCTCCATAAATTAACGATGGATGCGGGCTGCCAATTTTTGTCTGATCTGAAGGTGTAATTTTACTATCTCCATTAACATCAACAACGATCGGGTCACCAGCTACAAAAGTAGTACCGTATTTGGTATTGTAGGCATCAGCCTCTGCTTTATCATTAAAAATACCATCGGTTTTGTATCCTTTGAAATACCAGATAGGCTGGCCTTGTTCGAACCAAGTTAAATTATAACCACGAACATTTGCTCCACTTACAGGGGCATTAACATCCAATTTGGTGACTTCATTTTTCAAAGTTGAAAGGTTCAGGCTGGCTCCATACCTGAATGCATTATCATTGTTTGTATAGCCAAGTTCGAATTCGAATCCTTTGTTGTTAACAGTTCCGGCATTAACATAAGGCATACCACCACCGGTTGACATGGGGAAAGTACCCAGTGCAATTAAGTTGTTGGTGTTTTTGTTATAATAGTCGGCTGTGAAGGTGATTTTGTCATTTAATAACCTGATATCAAAACCGATATCGGTCATTTCGGTTCTTTCCCATAACAAGTTCTTATTGACTAATTTAGCAATTTGTGCACCAGATTGGTAAGTACCGGTTGGATCCGGATACTTAATACCGGCAAGTGTCCATAACTCTTTATCCTCATTACCCGGAAGGTTCGCTTTGCTTCCATTTGCGCCCCAGCTTGCTCTCACTTTTAAGTAAGAAATTAAATCCACTTTTAAAAAGTCTTCCTTGCTGATTACCCATCCGGCTGATACTGCAGGGAATACTGCATATTTTGAATCGGTTGGGAAAACGCTTGCTCCATCCCTGCGGACAGAACCTTCTAATAAATATTTAGCCTTGTAGCTGTATGAAAGACGACCAAACATGGATACCATGGAATTTTCAGTAGGAAGGCCACCCGTTCTGTCATATAAGTCGGACATGGTTGCTCCCTGGTATGCATACTGATCGCCTTCGGCTACCAATGGCGCTGAATACATGGTATATGCCGGACCTTTATAATCCTGTGCAGAATATCCTGCCAATAATGTAAATGAATGATCGCCAAAATCTTTATTGTAAGT
>DASVHX010000263.1:0-3294 GCA_036382355.1 Bacteroidales bacterium | reverse complement strand
AGTATTGGAGAAATCCTTTGGAAATATCATATTCGGTTCCATCTACTTTAAGGACATTTTTTTTTGTATCATTTTTGTCTTTTTTGCATCCTGTGATAGCTATGCACAGTAGGAAGATAACTGCAAGAGTAGAAATGATTGATTTCATGATTCTTTAATTTAATTATTGCCTACTCTTTTTGCTTTTCGGCTTCCGCGATGCTAATGTATGAATATATTTCCGGTTTGCAAAAGTTTTGTTTGCTTAGAAGGCTGGATTTTGTAACCATACTTTATATATCCTGCCGGAATTTAGTATTTCTCATTAACTAGTATTGTTCCCAATTTTATTGTTAAAATTAAATGCAGCCAACAGCCAACAGCCAACAGCCAAAACGAAAAAACAACTATCTTCGCCACAAGCTAATACCCAATGAACTCTTGCTTTTTTGTTTCTGATATGCACGATAGCGCGCATCGTTATAATGCCCTGTTAGATGCAATTCGCGTCCGCAAACCCGCTGCTGTATTTATGGGTGGCGATCTTTTTCCACACCGGAGTTCATCAAATCATGCAAACGTTAGCTTTGCCAACGATTTTATGCTGCGTGCATTCTCGAGGCTTAGCGAGGAAATGGGATGCAATTACCCCGATATATTTCTTATTCCCGGCAACGACGACCGCCGGAGCGAAGAACCCTTCCTCATCAATGGGGAGGAGCAGCATTTGTGGATGTATATCCATATGCGCCTGGCTACATTGGGGCACTGCACTATATTTGGGTATGCTTGTGTGCCACCCACACCTTTCAGGCTAAAGGATTGGGAGCGTTATGATGTTTCGCGTTATACTGATCCCGGCAGTTTGGCGCCAAACAAAGGTATCCGAACCGCGCCACCCGATGCCGATCCTGAATGGGCCACCATCGCCGGCGATCTTGCTCAACTTACCCAAGGCTGTGATATGGTAAACGCTGTGTGCCTCTTTCATGCGCCACCTTATAATTCATTGCTCGATCGCGCAGCACTTGATGGACAAATGTTCGATCATGTGCCGCTGGATGTGCATGTCGGGAGCATCGCCATAGAGCGGTTTATCACCGAAAAACAACCTTACCTCATGTTGCACGGTCATGTCCACGAATCGGCCCGGCTTACCGGCCAATGGAAACAACAATTCGGACGCACTTGGGCATTCTCTGCAGCCCACGATGGCCCGGAACTGGCGCTTGTTACCTTCGATCTGCATAACCTGCAGGAAGTTCAACGCGAATTGATTTAGTTTTTCGTTTCTTTACAAGCCCAGGGTTACCTGGCATGAGCTTTCCTCAGGATTTTAATTGATGCGTGCAGATATGCAGATTTATAAATACATTTGCACTCTTTTACCTGGAAGAATACCAATTTAATCATATCAAAAAGAGATAAAAACATGAGAATGCAATTGAAATCGTTTATTTTGCTCACCGGGATCATCGTACTGATGGCTTCCTGCAATTCTAACAGCAACCAGCAAGCAGCTAACCTGATTCCCGGGGCGCATATGTGCACCATCGAGGAAATTATACAGACAAGCAATTACAGCTATCTGCGGGCTATGGAAGGCGATAAGGAAATATGGCTTGCTGTCAACAGTCAGGAAGTGAAAAAAGGCGGAACATACTATTTTAAAAATGAAATGGAGATGTCTAACTTCAAAAGTAAGGAATTGAACAGAACATTTAAGTCTATTCTCTTTGTTCAGGAATTCAGCGCCCAGCCTATGGTAGTTGCCAAAACATTGCCTATGGATGCAAAGCGTGGCAAACAGGCTCCGGAGTTGAAAAAAGGAATTTCCGTAAAGCCTGCCGAAGGCGGTATTACCATTGCCGAACTGTATGCAAAAAGAGATAACTACGCTGGAAAAACTGTGAAGATAAGAGGCGAAGTCGTAAAATACAACAACGACATCATGAAGACGAACTGGGTTCACATACAGGACGGCACCAATGATTCGGGTAACTTCGATCTTACCATCACCACTTCGGATGTCGTAAAAGTAGGCGATGTTGTAATCTTTGAAGGTGCCATAACGTTAAACAGAAACTTTGGCGCCGGTTACGCCTACGAGGTAATCATGCAGGATGCCAAATTGCTGACTAACCTTTAGTTTGGGTTAAAGAAGAAGATGGAAACAACTCCAGGCACTCCAAACTTAAGGCACTGTAGGCACTTTCCTTCTTTCAATTTAGGCACTCAAGGCACTTATTTTTACTTCTTCATAAATTCGAGATAGAGTTCTTCTACTTTCTGCCTGGCCCAGGGTGTTGTTCGCAGAAATTTTAAACTCGAATTAATGCTTGGATGGTCAGTGAAACATTTTATATTGATCCTATTTCCAAGTTCCTTCCAGCCATAGAAATCCACCAGGTGATTCAGTATCATTTCCAGCGTTATGCCGTGAAGGGGATTGTTTGGTTGCTGTTCCATTTGTTCTGAAAATAAGTTTGGAGTTTGGAGTACTTAAAGTTAAGGTGAGTTTGGAATAATTAGAGTTTGGAGTTAATGATGAAATGAGAAACAACTCCAGGCACTTCCTTAATCCTCCTCCCATTGACGGGTTTTTCTTCCTTTCAATCGGATAATCTTATAATTATTTTCTTTGGCTAAGCGGAATACTTTTCTTCTGAGTAACCTGGGATAAAAGTTTGAGAATACATTGCCAAGATACGATTTTCGTTCCATGATCCCGATCTGGCTGAGCACATCATACGTAGCCGATGCACATCTCATACCAAAGAAAGCATAATCATAAGGTGATTTGTTCAGATATTCCGCTAAGATAATATTCAGATGCTGATATTGCGAATCGGAAATTGGAATTCCGACAATCGCGTATTTTTTTGTTATGGTATCTTTCATATAGTCTTGTTCGTCCTCGCGGGCATACATGCCTATGATTTTCTTCTTCCTCGGGAAAATATGATAAGTGCCAGGTGGAGAATCGAATCCGATGACAATAGAATCAAATCCCAGGCAAACATGTCCACCATGAATCCCGCCGAAATCGAAGTGCTCAGTTTTCTCATAACCACGCGCAGGCCTCGAACCATAGCGGAAAAGTACTTTAAGGATATGATCCGATTGTCCGGATACAAAACTGGTCATAAAAACTAATATAAGTGTTAAACGCAGCGTTCTCACAATAAATATAAATAATTTGCCTGATAATTCTGATAAACCTCTTGGTTCTAATATTAGAATTGTATTTTTTCGATTGCCCTTTTTATTCCACAAAATTACTTAACAACAGCGAAATATGAACGCCAGTTATTT
>DASVHX010000262.1:0-3510 GCA_036382355.1 Bacteroidales bacterium | reverse complement strand
TAATGGCTATTTTTTTCATTACTATCATCACTTAATAATTTTCAGTTAAAGAATTATTTAAAGATTTCTGAATTATTAAGTATAATGGCATATCAGACCTTAAAATTCCAGTTGAATAATTGAATGAACAGATACTGAAGGAATGGTAACATAAACTATGCCTTCCTCCTTTTTGTAATTTAAAGTTTTTCCTTCAGGTTGCAATACAATTTTTTTAATTGGTTGAACAGTTTTTAATTCTAGTGTCAATTCTCCGGTTGACGGAATATGGTCGTATTCATAAACTTTTTGGTTGAAATGATTTCCAGCAGTATTGATTAAATGAACAAACCACTTGCCATCTTTCTGGCTTACAGTTGTATGCACATAATCGGAACCGGTCACCATGGCGATAGGATTCGGGAATAAATTGTCAATAACAGCATTCACTATTTTCAGATAACCTCTTGCCTGATAGGTATAATAGGCATTGGCCAAATCGAAATAACAACCTGCTATTTTGCCTTTTCCGTATAAAGCTATGGTCGCAACCGGATTTCCCATTGGAAACCGAAAATCATCGCCGCTGTAAAGTTCTCCCATAACTTGTGTTCCTGCATCAGGATTTACATACTGTACCGCCGTTTTTACCGATGAAATTTGTTTATCGAACCCCATCGTACATACTTTTGTTTCAGGAGTACCCTTAAAAGTAACACCAAGCTGTGGCTCAAATTCTTTTACAGCACTTGCGCCGATTACCAGAAGATCGCCTCCGCTTTGCACGTAATCCAAAACCTGTTGTTTTAAATTACTGTCTAAACCGGTCCATTCAGGAATGATGATGATCGGATACTGATCCAACTTATTTTTAAGCTGATGATCCATTAAAATTTCGACATTGTTTTGACCATCGAGCAACAGTGAAAGGTTACCTTCAACATTGGGAACATTCCAACCATAAATCTGGTCGGTTTGTTTTCGTTTGCTATAAGTGGAATACCAAAGTCCTATTTGCGGAATCGTGGTCGCGCCTTTGCAATAAGTCTGACGGTCGTGGCAAAACTTGCCGATTTCGCCCAATGAATTGAAATACCAGGGTTTTACGGAACCATCGCGGTTTTGGGTAATGTATATCTGAAATCCGCCTCCCATGGACATGACCTCAGCGGCTTCCTGCTCTAATTGAACAATCGACTTTGGTCCTCCAAATCCACCGTTTGGACCAAAATCAAATGTAAATCCCCAGGCCATCAAGTCCCATGGTTTTCCTTGAAGGGCCATACACCGTGCCTGAAATCCTGCATTATAAACGCAGTTTTGCCCTGCAACATCGCCCGAAAGGTAATCAACATCAACATCCACCGGTTCAGGCATCATTGAAGAAAACGACCAGTTGCTGGTGATTTGAAAGGCTGGATTATACGCATGAATTGCTTCGATATACTTGTTAAGGTACTTACGGAACATCTTTCTGTTGAATTCGATAAACTCTTTGTAATTTGGATCGGAAGCTGATTTGGGTACATTGATAATTCCTGTTTCATTCTTAAACAGTTCGAGCAAATTGGGCGAATAATCGGGTTGGGTTGCCCAGCATTCACCATCGATCCAGGCACCATTAACGCCATAGTCCGAAATCTCCTTCAATTGAGGGATCAGCAATTTATCAGAGTAACCTCCTAAATAGGCAACTCTTTCTTTATCCGGTGTGCTATCAGGTAATATGCGTGCCCATTCCGGATGGTCTTTTACTGCTTTTGCATCCATAAGGCCTGAATAATGTACATATAGCGCAACATTGTGTTTAGCTGTTTCTTCTCTCCATATTTTCAGAATGTCTTTTGTATAACCGCCTGCCTGATTACCAACTTTTGTCGGATAGCTGGAATATCCGGGATGCCCCTTGCAATCGACCTGAACGAAATCAGGCCTAACAATAGTCAGAAATGAATCTATCATTTCGGGGGTAAAAGTCTTCCCGATCTCCTTGTCGTTCTGAGTGGCATGAAAGTCAAAGTGAATCCCAAAAAAACTTTCGGATCTTTTTAATGGTTGGGCGTTCAGAACGCTGAAAATCAGCATGAACAAAACAAAACAAAGTTGGTTTTTCATTGGTTGTTGGTTTAATAGGTTTATTTATTCCAGTTCAAATTTAACCCAATTAACTGTAAATCCCGCTTTGCCCATGAGGATTCTCATTTTGTGAATTCCGGCATCTAGCTGGCAGTTACCGCCGGTACGCATAAATTTCATAGGAAGGGTGCTTCCTGTAAAATAACCGATGTCTCCAAAAGCCTTTTTTCTTATCATATTATTGAATATTGACCACACCCAATTTATATCTTCCCAGAATATCCTCATTCTTTATACCCAGCCGGATATAAGGCATCTTCCTTGTTGTGGTGTTGAACTGGGCGCTCCAGAGTATTCCCATTTTGATCCGGTCGGCCGGAGCGGCAGCAGCTCGTCGGGCAGACTCATCCTGGTCGAGGTATTTTGCAGGATCAGGCCAGGTAAATTTTTCGACATCCTGAACTTCCGTGTAATCCTCGAAAAAGCCCGGTGCAGTTAGTGTCCGCTTATCCGGAGTATCCAAATGACAAACCTTCGCAAATTTAAATGCGCAAGCGATATGGTTCGACGGCGGGTAATTGTAAGGAACCTCAATTGGATAAACATAATCCACATCTGGTAATATTGTACCCGATCTGTCTTTCGGGCTTTTTGGTGTCCGGCGTTTAGACAATCCTGACTACATAAATATAATGTCTCAGTACTGGAAACTGACTGCTGAAGAGATGGATCAGGAAGGAAGGATCACCAGCCAGCGGGTAATGAGTCAATTGTTCTTTCCACTTGGAGTTGATGAGATCTTTCCCTTCACGGGAGACCTGAATTACCTGGCCGAGAATCTCCCATTGGCAGAAAAAGCAACAGATTTCGTAATAAAACATGGAGATGCCAATGGTCTGGTTCGTTTAGTGGAATATGGGAACTGGCACATCAGCGAAGGGGCTGACTGGGGTTGATTGGTATCCTTCGCGTATGGAGGGAAAGACCATAATGTTTCAGATTTGGTATATACAGGTATTACGACGTTTGGCCAGAAGCCGCATTTTTGACAGGGATAACGATATTTATGAAGCCTATGATATGAATGGCAAAATAGTCCAGGGAACAGACGGTTGGGGTAACTACACCGAGCATAGTGGGGGATATATCTGGGCTATCGTTGAGGGACTATTTGGATTCAATTTTGACAGCGATAATAAAGCTGTTGCATCAATTCATCCTAATTTCCCGGATGAGTGGAAGAATACCGATATCTCAGTGATAGTTAGGGGCACGAAGCCAGGCCGAAACGCCGAACTTAAACCGGTAGGCTACTTCTTCATTTTGAACAGTTACCTGTTTTTCTTTCAAACGAGTAACAAAACGGTATGCAACACCAGTGTTGTATGCACGGAACTCAACCGAATAGTTCCCTTCGAATTCTAAAACCAACAAATTATAATGGTCATAAATCTC
>DASVHX010000261.1:0-4096 GCA_036382355.1 Bacteroidales bacterium | reverse complement strand
GGAATAATAACCGAATTCCGATTAAAATAGACAAACTATGGCAACTAAAGGATCATTTTCTGTATCGGGTAATATTGTGGATGTGATTAACCTGCGCGTGTTTAAAGGCACAGTGTATGTAATTGATGGCAAAATTGCATCGATAGAAGCCGGACCTGTTCCCGAAGAACAATATATTCTTCCCGGGCTCATCGACGCACACGTGCATATCGAAAGTTCAATGCTGCTGCCATCCGAATTTGCGCGATTGGCTGTGGTTCATGGCACGGTAGCCACAGTATCCGATCCGCACGAAATTGCCAATGTACTAGGCATTGAAGGTGTTAACTTCATGATAGCCAATGGTAAAAAATCACCTTTCAAATTTTTCTTCGGAGCTCCATCCTGTGTGCCTGCCACTCCTTTCGAAACCTCTGGTGCAAGTCTGGATGTGGCCGACACTGAGGCACTTTTGGCTCAACCAGACATCTGGTATCTTTCGGAGATGATGAATTTCCCCGGCGTAATAGCAAAGGACCCCGAAGTGATGGCTAAACTCGCAGCAGCGCATAAATCCGGAAAACCTGTGGATGGCCATGCGCCCGGGGTCTTAGGAGAAAACGCCCGCCTGTATGCCCAGGCCGGAATAACCACCGACCACGAATGTTTTACGCTGGATGAAGCGCTGGATAAAATTAAATGGGGAATGAAGGTGCTGATAAGAGAAGGCAGTGCGGCACGAAATTTCGATGCATTACTTCCGTTAATGACCGATCATGCCGCCGAAATAATGTTTTGCTCCGACGATAAACATCCCGATGATCTTGTGCGTGGACATATCAACTTACTCGTGAAACGTGCTATTGCCAAAGGATACGACCCACTTCAGGTCATTCGTGCCTGTACCTTGAATCCTGTAATGCATTACAATATTCCCTGCGGCCTGCTTCGCCCCGGCGACGATGCCGATTTTATCATAACCGACAACCTCTCAGATTTCAACATAAAAGTAACATATATC
This sequence comes from Bacteroidales bacterium, assembly GCA_036382355.1. Classification (GTDB taxonomy): domain Bacteria; phylum Bacteroidota; class Bacteroidia; order Bacteroidales; family DASVHX01; genus DASVHX01. The sequence goes on along the minus strand of DASVHX010000261.1, from coordinate 3,096 downwards.
CGTGGCATTAAAGTTGCTGAAAACGGTCGAACCCTTATTGATGGCGTAACTGAAACAAGTCCAAATAAATTTCTGGCAAGGCAGGTTACAACTACTGACCTCCGGGTAAAAGCATCCGAAGGAAATATCAAAGTGCAAAAAGCCTTTGAAGGTCAACTGATCACAGAAGCGATTTACTTAAAACCTTTGATAGTTGATGGTTGTGTAGAAAGTGATACTGATCGAGATAACCTGAAAATGATGGTTATGAACCGTTATGCGCCAAGTTCTCCAGCTGTTGATTTTGTACTTGGATTTGGCTTGAAACATGGGGCAATAGCTTCCACAGTGGCGCACGACAGCCATAATATTATTGCCGTGGGCACATCAGACAAAGATATTGTTACAGCAGTAAACCTGCTTGTAGTTGCAAAGGGAGGCATAGCTTTGGCTGACGGCGACAAAACCAGTATCATGCCATTGCCGGTGGCTGGATTAATGTCCGATAGCGATGGATATGAAGTGGCGCGCAGGTATGAAGAAATAAATGAATTGGCCAAAGCACTCGGGAGTCCGCTTGCGGCGCCCTATATGACGCTTTCCTTTATGGCGTTGCTGGTAATTCCTGCACTGAAACTCAGCGATAAAGGCTTGTTTGACGGCAATACCTTTCAGTTCACTTCACTTTTCGACAACTAATCATTAAAATAGGCAATATTGAAAAAAAGAATAGCATGATAAACTATCCATCAATCTCATTTCTATAGCTATTCATCCAATCACGTTTTGGTCCCACCTTTTGCGCATTCCATCTCGAAAGACTGGTATTGTACATGGCGAATCCGTCATGATACTCAGCAACCGGTACTTTGTATCTTGCCCCTGACTTCTTAAAGATATCCGCCCATTGGTCAGCGTCGAATTTTTCAGCCTTAAATATTAGGATAAAATCTATATACCCGAATTTGTCGGGTGTACCATAGGTCTTAATATGATGTTGATAATAATTCTGACCCCAAACGGTTGAATCGGGATACTTCCACCTGGGATACCACTCACGGCCAAAACCCGGAACAGAATACACCCCCAAATGGATAAAAATACCAAATTTGGCATCCTTGAACCAGTCGGTTCTATGATAGTTTGACAAAGATTACCAGGTGGGCTGATACAATTGCTGTGCCCGTGTATTGCCACACATGAAAGCAATCGAAAAGATGAAAACAATTGTTCTTAAGCAGCGTTTCATAGGGCTGTATTTTCAGTAAATAATCAGAACTAAGAAATGATCACTTAAGTTATGAAGAATATTGTTTTTCCGGAAGCTTGAAAATCCTTTCAATCACTTGCCATTTTTCATCGGCAGTAGCATCCGCAGAAGATTGCTGGAAACTGGAGACATAGGTTTCCCATTCTTTCTGGCGAGGCTTTTGGGCCAATTCAGCCATGGCCTTTTCATGGTCAAATTCAGCAATAGTGTCCATGACCATAAAAAGCCGGGTCCCGGCAATATAAATCTCCATATCAATAATTCCGACCTCTCGAATTCCCTGCGTAATCTCTTGCCAGGCAGCATCTTTGGAATGAATCTTTTTGTAAGCATCAATAAGTCCCGGATCATTTTTCAGTTCAAGTGTTTTACAATAACGCTTGAAAGAGGTTTGTGTGTTCGTTTCTTTATATTCCATAGTAACATTGTTATTGAGTAATGACTTTATGCCCTTTTAAAGCGAAAAACAGAATAAAAGCAAACAACGGAATGGGAACAAAGAAACCCAGTGCCATGGAGGAAACATCCGCAATCCACCCCATGAACATCGGGAAAATTGCTCCTCCTACGATAGCCATTACTATAAATGATGAAGCTCTTTTGGTTTTTACACCTAAATTCTTGATTCCCAGTGCAAAAATAGTAGGGAACATGATTGACATAAAGAAGAAAATCAGGAATAGAGAAATAATTGAGATCCAACCGAATCCGCCACTAACTATTGGCAACAGAAGACAGCAGCATGTTGCATATATCGCCAATATTCGGGTGGGCTTTATATACCGCATCAGCCAGCTACCCGATACTCTTCCGATCATAAAAAGTCCAAAACCGCCTAAGCCGAGCATCATGGCTGCGGTTTTATTATCAAAATGCGGTTGCAAATTATTGTCAGTCATGTAATTAACAAAAAAGCTGAATACGCCTGTTTGGGCTGCGACATAACAAAACTGAGCAATGACGGCAAAAACAAAGTGCCTCTGTTTTATAAGTTGCTTATCTGATATATGAAGTACATCGGATGCATTACCGGCAAGATCAACTGCATCTTCCTTTATTTCAGGCAAAGGTGTTCTGACATAGATCAAGGCTATGATCAGCACAACGGTTCCGATTACTGCATAGGGTAGGATAAGTGAATTTAATTTATTGACGTTTTCACCATCATCGTTTCCAAGGATAAATAATCCGCCAATAATGGGGCCGATTATCCAAGCCAAACCATTAAATGACTGTGAGAAATTGATGCGCCGTTCTGCAGTTTCCTTTGAGCCAAGCATGGTAGTATAGGGATTAGCAGCTGTTTCGAGCGTAGCTAACCCACAGCCTAATACAAACAACCCCGTAAGAAATAACCAGAATGATTGAATTATAGAAGCCGGGATAATAAGATACGCTCCAAAGGCAAAAAGGAGCAATCCCATCACAATCCCACTTTTGTAACCGAATCTTTTCATATAACTTCCAGCAGGAATTGCCATTGAAAAATAAGCCATATATACCGAAAATTGGATTAATCCTGATCTGGATTTGGAAATCTGCAGTACATCCTGAAAATGTTTGTTTAATACATCTAACATTCCGTGAGCCATCCCCCATAAGAAGAATAGAGCCGTGATGAGAATAAAAGGTATCAGGTTTTCTTTCGTTGTTAGCCTCTCGTGTTTCATGCTACAAGTTATTTGTTTTAGTGTTCATTTTCCTAATATTTTACTTTGATCCTGATGGCACCTTCAATTTCTCTTTCCGAAGCTATCAGGGTATAACCCCACCGCTGCCGGATGTAATAGCACCCGGATAATTTGGAAAGTATTTCGTTTCCATTTCATGCATCACCCAACCGGGTA
>DASVHX010000260.1:0-1639 GCA_036382355.1 Bacteroidales bacterium | reverse complement strand
ATCCCATAATTTTCGTTTCAGGTCGCCGGCATCACGCATTTCGGGGTGCATCTGCGCCATAATGTTGATTAATACACGTGCCATCCGCGACCTTTTCTCGCGGTCCTCAAGCTCAACGATGAACTCTACCATTTTTTGTATATTCCTCCCGTATTCGGAGATAATCATTTTACCGCGGGTTGAGTTGTATTCCATTTGAAAGAAGTTTGGTATTATTTTATGTCTGCTTATTTTTGCTGGATGCCTGATATAGAAGGAAGTCGGAGTCTTGTTTTTTGTGGCCGGGAATGTTAGCCATTGCATCTGCCAATGCAGTGCATGCAAAGATATAGAATTATTTGATCTGCTGTATGAATAAAAAAAAGTGCCCTGTGCCGTATGCCTGGAACCTGGAACCTGGTTATCTATATAACACGCAGTTTCGCAAATTTAAGTAAAAGTTGTTTCTGCCCGATGCTGAAGAGTACTGTTGCTTTTTTATTGGGTCCGTTACCTTCTACAGCTATTACTTCACCTTTGCCGAAAATATTATGCTCTACCTGCATTCCTTTGTCAATACCATCGTAATCTGCGGTTCCTGAAAAGGTAGGGGCAACATCTTCTCGTTCCTGAATGATTTTCTTAAAATTTTTCCCCAGGTTATCTGGTTTTTGGGGTTGTACAGGAGTGCTTGGTTTAGAATGTGCATAAGATGTTTTTCCCTGTATAGCTATCTTTTGTTGGAGATGGCGTTTAGTAACGGGAGGCATTTCAACATATACGGGGTCGATCTCATCAAGGAACCGACTTGGCTCGGAGGTGGTGAGTTGTCCCCAACGATACCTATTTTCGGCATAACTTAGTGTTACACTGTTCATTGCGCGGGTTACGGCAACATAAAAGAGTCGTCGTTCTTCTTCCAGGTCAGCACGCGAATTAATAGACATAAAGGAAGGGAATAGATTTTCTTCCATTCCGGAGATAAAAACGTGGGGAAATTCCAACCCTTTGGCGGAATGGATTGTCATGAGCTTAACTTTATTGGTGTCCTGTTCATCGTCTTTATCAGCATCTGTCAATAGAGCGATATCCTGCATATAATCATCGAGAAAGCGCGTTTTTGGTTTCTCTGCATCAGGTTCAGGGTTTGACATTGCTTCTAATTCTGGTTCCTCTTCATCTTCTGAAAATTCACGAATTCCGTTGAGCAATTCTTCAATATTTTCGATACGACTGATACCTTCCACTGTTTTATCAGCTTCGAGTTCGCGCAGCAGGCCACTGGTTTTGGCAATATGCGCGGCCATATCATAGGCCGAAAGTGTATGCAATTGCACGGTGAAGCTTTTGATCATGATAACAAATTCGGAAATCTTAGCCTTTGTCCGGGGCGCTATCAATGGATCCGCCATCTCAATAGTTTCTATCTGGTTCCAGAGATTTGTTTCCATTTCGCTGGCCCGGATAAGTAACTTTTGCATCGTAGTATCGCCGATTCCTCTTACAGGCAAATTTATGATCCGCTTTATAGCTTCTTCGTCGTTATGGTTTATCGCCAACCTGAAATAAGCGAGCATATCCTTCACTTCCTTGCGGGAGTAAAATGAAAGCCCACCCATGATACGATAGGGTATATTTAGTTTCCGCAATGCTTCTTCAA
>DASVHX010000259.1:0-3798 GCA_036382355.1 Bacteroidales bacterium | reverse complement strand
CATGTCCTTCGTCCAGCGCTCATGATCGAAACCCTTCAATCTTTTATTGGCGTAATCGATAACCAGGGTTTTCCGGATAAATTTCTTTCCTCCTGCAGAAGTTCCTGGCCCCATCAGGCAGCCTTCGCAATAAAACAGGTTGAAATGCTTACGGATATAATCGATGCTATCTTCAAATTCTACTACTGCTTCCATGATGCTTACCTTTCCTTTGGTAGTAATGATGGAACCATTCAATATTGTTTCATCGAGATCGCTGGCCTGCAATATTCCATTGCCGATGGGATAAATAGAGCCTCTGAAACCGATCGGATAATCAAATTCTGAATATTCAAGCGCATTCTCGTTCACATCGGCTTCCGTGAACATCTCTCGAAGTTCAGTAAAAGTAAGTACTTCATCTACTTTGCCATCGCCATCGTAGCGTAGTGCTTCTTCTTTGGCCCCAATGCATGGACCTATAAAAACAACTTTAACATCGCTGCCATAGGTTTTATGCATCACCTTTGCTGTAGCGGTCATGGGGTTAATAATCGGCGCAAGGTTATCGATGAGTCCCGGATGGTACTTCTCAATCAGCGAAACAATAGGCGGGCAGCAGGTGGTGATGTAAAATTTGCCCAGAAAATTGGTAAAAAGTTCGGCATATTGTTTCCCGACAAGGTCCACGCCAAATGAAACTTCACTCACATAATCGAAGCCAAGTGCCTGAATCATTTTAACGAATTTCCGGTAATCGGTTATATCATGAAACTCACCGGAGATACTTGGATCAATAATTGCCGCAACTTTAGCATCGCTATCAAGCAAAGCCCGGGTAGGCACTTTGGAATCGCGGTAAGTAATGGCTTTGGGAGAACAGGACTGCAAGCAACTTCCACAACCAATACACCTGCTATGTATTACATCCGGGAATTCCTGGTTTGGTTTGACCACAATGGCTTTTACCGGACACACTCTTACGCAGGCGTAACAGGTTTTGCATTTATTATGATCTATATTTATAAGCGGTAAGCTCATACTTTAAAAGAGTTATTCAGCTGGTAATGATTTAAATGCGTCCTTAAAGAAATTGTCCAACAAGGCGTTAACCGATTCAGAAGCAAGCTTTTCATTAAAATCCTGCTTGATTTTGAGTACCGGCCCCTTATCGCATCGTCCAAAACAATGTCCGCCATGAAAATGCACCATGCCCAGTAAATTATGATATTTCAGGTAATCATTGATTAGCTTTACCGTTTTGCGGTTACCGCGGGCGAAACATGAACTTCCGAGGCAAATTATGACTTCCGTTCTATTTTCCATCACAGCATTTTGAATTCAACTGGTTTGGGTTCACTTAAAACAACATTAATCTTATAAATGGTTGATTTAAAATTTCTTTAATGATTTAATAACTATGTATGCCGTATGCCGGGTGCTGAGACCATTAACTTGCATACTTGCTGAAAAATAATCTATTCCAAAATGCATCATTAGTAATAATTGGAACAAAAATACTATTTATTACGGAATGCTTCTCTTGTTAACGGAATAACATTGTTATTTTTTTAACAAATAATTACACTCAATCCCATTGGATTATTTATATTTGTGGAACAAATTTAAACCACTTTTTATTAAAAGTTGAATACAATCTCACACCTGGATGAATACCCCGATTGAAACAATCATCGAAAGACATTTGAATATTCAGCGCGACGCCTTGCTCCCTCTTCTTCAGGAAATACAGGACGAAATAGGCTATTTGTCAGAGGAAGCTATCATCAAAGTAGCTGAAAACCTTCATTTGCCTACAAGCAAAGTATATGGTGTTGCCACATTCTACGATTTGTTCCGTTTCGAACCCCGCGGTAAATATCATTTGCAGGTATGCCGTGGAACAGCCTGCCATGTTATGGGTTCGGCAACAGTATTGCAGGAAATGGAAAAGCAACTTAAGCTTAAAGTAGGGCAAACTTCGCGCGACGGACTTTTCAGCCTCGATATCGTGCGCTGTATGGGCTCTTGTGCCTTGGGGCCGGTAGTTTCTGTAAATCAGGAATTCTTCCCTGCCACCAGTGTATCGGCTATTGCCGGTATCATCGAACAATGTAAGCAAAAAGGAAGCTGAACAATAATAACACACGCATGGATACTATGTTATTTTTGAAAGACGAAGTTCTGCTTTCCCGCACCAAAGAGTTCTCACGTGAAGTGGAAGACAAACTAAGTATGATCAGGCACGATCGCATTCTGAAACCTGTAATTTATATCGGAACTGGCACCTGCGGTTTGGTAGCGGGAGCCGGTGCCACTCTTAATGCTGTAAATAATTACCTTTCAGAGAAACAATTGGAAGTTGAAGTGATTGAAGTAGGTTGTATTGGCCTATGTTCTTCAGAACCATTACTTGATGTGCAACTTCCGGGTAAATCGCGCATTTCCTTTCATCATGTTACAGCTCAAAAAGTTGAAGCGCTACTTGATGATATTTTTAATGGCGAAGTTCCTGCAAAGGACGTGCTCGGCCAATTCCGGAATCCACTACATCAGGAATGGGACGGAATTCCGGCAATTGAAGATATTCCATTCTTCAGGATGCAACACAGGCTCGTGTTGAAGCAATGCGGACGCAACAATCCTTCTTCTCTCCCGGATTATATCGCCAGGGGCGGTTATCTTTCTTTTGTGAAATGCATCCGCAACTATACTGCATCAAATATATGCAATATTGTAGAAGATAGCGGGCTCCGGGGTCGCGGTGGCGGTGGTTTTAATACCGGTAAAAAATGGAAAATAGCCCAAAGCACAGAAAGTGACCAAAAATTTCTAATTTGCAATGCCGACGAGAGCGACCCGGGAGCTTTTATGGACCGTGCTGTAATTGAAGGGAACCCTCATCTGCTCATAGAAGGTATAGCCATTGCGGCCTATGCAACAGGCGCTACCAAAGCATATGTTTACATTAGAGCTGAATACCAGCTTGCCATAAAACGACTTCAGGCTGCGTTACTGCAGGCACGAGAATTCGGATTGCTAGGATACAATGTCTTTGGAAGTGGTGTTGATCTTAATATCGTCATTTCGCAAGGTGCAGGCGCTTTCGTATGTGGTGAAGAGACTGCTCTCATCAACAGCATCGAAGGAAAGCGCGGCATGCCAAAGCCCAAACCACCATTCCCGGCAGTAAGGGGGCTCTTTGGTAAACCTACCGTTATCAACAATGTGGAAACGCTTGCCAACATCCCATACATCCTGCGTCACGGCCCGCAAAAATTCAATGCTATTGGCACCAAAAACAGCAAGGGCACCAAAGTGTTTGCCCTTTCGGGAAAAGCTGCTATTACAGGGCTAATTGAAGTACCTATGGGAACTACCATCCGCGATATCATTTTCAAGATTGCCGGAGGTATTAAAGAAGGAAAAGCATTTAAGGCTGTGCAAATCGGAGGACCATCCGGCAGTTGTTTACCCGACCAGTTGCTTGATATACCGGTGGATTATGAATCGCTCTGGGAATCGGGCGCAATTATGGGATCTGGTGGCATTGTTGTTATGGACGAAGATACCTGCATGGTGGATATCTCTAAATTTTTCATGGATTTCCTGAAGAACGAAAGCTGCGGAAAATGTATTCCTTGTCGCGAAGGCACCCGCAGAATGCACGAAATACTCCTGCATATTACCCAGCGGCCTGCTAATGAAGCCGGACATGAAACTCTTGAACGCTTCAAAGGCATAATACAACTCGAAAACCTGGCTACTGTAATCCGCGACACTTCGCTTTGTGGACTTGGACAAACTTCGCCAAATCCT
>DASVHX010000258.1:0-3474 GCA_036382355.1 Bacteroidales bacterium | reverse complement strand
TATTAATATTTATTCACAAATAACAAAAAACATAAGCCCGGTAATCTGCCAGGGTGATACCTGCACCGTCGGAACTTCAAAGTACACAAAAGCAGGAATTTATACAGATGTATTATCAACTGCATCAGGTTGTGATAGCATTGTTACAACTAATCTGGTCGTAAATCCTGTTAAACTAATGGTTCAAAATCCACCTATTTGCGAGGGAGAAACATTTACCGTTGGAATACACAGTTATACTAAAACAGGCACTTATATTGATACTTTAACATCACTGGTTTATGGCTGCGACAGCATTATTACAACACTCCTGACGGTAAATCCAAATGTGCAAACCCTTCCTTTAATCAAATCCATTTGTGAAGGCGAAACATTCACTGTTGGAACACATGATTATTCCAAAGCCGGAAATTATATAGATGTGCTAAAAACTTCATTAGGCTGCGATAGTACTGTCACCACAAACTTAACGGTGAATCCTTTACCCCTTGTATCTCTTGGAGACGACCAGCTACTTTGTCCGGGCGATTCAATAATACTAACTCCCGGCAATGCATTTAAAAGTTATTTATGGTCGGATGGTTCTGTGCTGAGCAATCTGAAAGTTACTATTTCCGGTAATTATGCTGTAAATGTTTTTGATGGATTATGTTCAGCAAGCGATGATATTGTAATTGATGAGTGCGATCCTGAATTATGGGTTCCGAATGCATTCACTCCGGATAATAATGACCTGAATGATTGCTTCAAACCTGTGAGCCCGGGAATCATAAAATCCTATCAGATATTTATTTTTAACAGATGGGGGCAGCAGTTGTATGAGTCAAATGATGCTTATGCAGGGTGGGATGGAACATTTAAGAGAGAACCATGCCCCGGTGGTGTATATACTTATATTATTGAATATTCAACAGGAACAGATACTGCTACATTTAAACAAAGAGTAAAACGAGGGACAGTTATGCTTTTAAGATAAAAGAATTGTCGCTTCAGACTAACGTTTAGCAGCGCAATTTTCACTCGGAATTGCGTATTAACAAAGACTCCCAATTATCATTTTGAAAGAACAAACAACCACTTACCGTAACATCTGGCAAATTTCCTATCCCATTATCCTGAGCCTTGTGGCCCAGAATGTGGTGAATGTTACGGATACGGCTTTTCTGGGCAGGGTGGGAGAGGTGGAACTCGGTGCATCGGCAATCGGAGGGTTGTTCTATATCGCTATCTTCATGTTGGGTTTTGGGTTCGGATCGGGCGCACAGATACTTATCGCCCGGCGCAGTGGTGAAAAGAACTATGCCGACATCGGGCGTATATTTAACAACAGCCTGTATTTCCTTGCCGCGCTGGCATTTGCAATTTTCCTTTTTATTTATTTTCTTTCACCGGTGGTGCTTAAACCATTCATTGCTTCATCAGCGGTATATAAAGCAAGTGTAATTTTTCTGCACTACCGCATTTTCGGGATTTTCCTGGCCTTTACCAATGTGGCTTTCAGGGCGTTTTACGTGGGTATCGGCAGAACCCGCCAGCTCAGTTACAGCGCCGCCTTAATGGCATTGGTAAATGTTATTCTTGGTTATCTGCTCGTGTTCGGAAATTTTGGATTCCCGAAAATGGGCATTGCCGGAGCCGCCCTGGCATCGGTAATTGCGGAAGGATGCGCAACTGTATATTTTATCATCGTTACCTTTCGCAGACCAAAACTCAGCATCTACGGACTCTTTTCCTATAGCGGATTTGATTTTTCAATTTTGAGAAAAACACTGAATATTTCAGTATTTATGATGATGCAATACTTCTTTTCGCTGGGAGGTTGGCTGGTATTTTTCATGATTATCGAAAAAATGGGCGAAAGACCACTGGCTATATCCAACATTATCCGCAGCGCCTACATCTTGCTCATGGCACCGGTTTGGGCTTACAGTTCGGCTACAAATACCCTTGTAAGCAATGCACTCGGGCGGGGACATCCAAATGATGTTATTCCCATTACACGCAAAGTTATCACGCTTAGTGTAGCCAGCATCTTACCGGTCATTGCCTTCACGCTATTTTTTCCGCATCTCATCCTGGCAATCTTTACATCAGATATTAACCTTGCCGGGGCCACCTTGCCGTCGCTTTATACAATTACCGGGGCATTATTCTTGTTTTCCTTTATGAACATCATGTTCAGCGCTGTGGTTGGTACCGCCAACACACACATAGCCATGTTCATAGAGTTGTTTACGCTCATGGTCTACCTCATAGCCACCTGGCTGATAGGTGTGGTTTTCCGACAACAGATCGCCATTGTTTGGACTTGCGAATACATTTATTTCGGGGTATTGGGCATATTATCTTTTCTTTACCTGAGGTATGGAAAATGGCATTTGCGGGTGGTGTAGCATAGGCTGGTTAACCCTCAAAGAGTTCCAAGCCCTGTCAGGGATAAATGAACTAATTTAAGAATGCCTTTTCCTCTTAACCCGGCAGCAATATACCTGCCCGATAGGTTTATCCATAATCTTGTGTCACAATTCCTTTTAAATTCATAGGCTGGTTCGTTGGCCCATGTTTGAGTAACAATTTATACGAAAATATAAATAGCTGTATATAAATGATTTAACAATGCTTGCGAAAATATTTTCAATAAAACTATATAAATAGTTGTATAACTAATAAATTAGTTGTACCTTAGCTGTGAATTAATGTTGAATCCATGGCTCTAAAAAATGAAATACCATTTGTAAAGCAACCGGAACTCACCAGGGCCGAAGAAGAAGTAATGCAAATACTTTGGAAACTGGGGAAGGGCTTTGTAAATGATGTACTCGGGCATTATCCTGAACAGCGTCCGGCATACAATACCGTTTCTACGATTATTCGCATCCTTGAGAAAAAGGGTTTTATCGATCACCGGGCATTTGGGAAAACGCATGAATACTTTCCGTTGATTTCCAAGCAGGATTATACCCGCCAGTTCATGGGAAATGTGGTAAAAGGGTATTTTGATGATTCCCTCAATAACATGGTTTCTTTTTTTACAGGCGACGAAAGCATGACAATGAAAGAAATGGAAGAAATACGCAGGATTATCGACCGGCAGATTGAACAAAAAAAGGCAAAAGACAATGAATGAAGTAATATTATATCTCATTAAAAGCTTATTAGCCGGAGCCTTATTCTTTGGCTTTTACCAGGTAGCGATGCGAAGGGAATCCTATTTCCGGCTTAACAGGTATTATCTGATTTCCAGCGCTTTGCTTATGATCGTTCTGCCGTTGCTGGCCAACTTGATACCGTTGGATCTTTTTGCTTACCGCGACCAGAGCAGGATAGCACTAATAACTTTGCCGGAGATCGTGATAAAATCCACCGGTATAATTTCACCTGTACAGGAACAGATTTATCTCAATTGGGGTTTCTTGGGTTATTTAGTTGTGACATTAGCCATGCTGGCAGGCCTGATGCTCAGTATGATCAAAA
>DASVHX010000257.1:0-3419 GCA_036382355.1 Bacteroidales bacterium | reverse complement strand
TCAGTTCCCGACGAAAACTGAGATGCGCCGGCAACCCGCTCACCTTTTTCAACATTAAGTAAAGAGATTGTTCCGCCTGCGGGTGCATAAATGGATGTTTTAGTAAGATTTTCTTTTGATTCTTTTACAGAAGCTTCGGCGTTTTTTACCTGATATTCCGCTGCTTTTACAGTTTGCTCGGCTGCGCTAACTTCCGCCTGGGCTACTTCGAATGCAGCTTTGGCTGCATCGTATTCTGCAGGAGAAATAGTTTGTTGTTTGAAGAGTTTATCATTCCGTTCGAATGAGGCTTTTGCATTTACAAATTGCGATTTAACCTGCGATAGCCTTGCATTTGCATTAGCCAGGTTAGCGCGCTGCGTATTCACCATGGCCACCGAACCATCGTAACTGGAAAGATAAATCTCAGGATTTATTTTTGCCAGGAGGTCCCCTGCTTTAACGTCGTCGCCTTCTTTCACGTAAAGTTCAGTAATTTCACCTGAAACAGCGGGTGATAATTTTACCTCGGCCTCCGGTTCAATCTTGCCGTTGGCCGAAACGGTTTCAACAATTGTTCTTTTTGTAATCAGTTCAGTGCTAACCTTCGTAATATCCTCGCTGCCGATCCAGCCTTTTTTGCGTGCTATGGCAAAGCCAATAATTACAAGAACAACCGCAATAATACCAATTGTGATAAGTTTTTTCCGTTTTTGCATCTTAGATGAATATTTGGTCAAAGATAAGGAAAATCGCTCCTTATGGTGGTTTTAAAAGTAAAAGTGTAATGGAAATTCAAAAAATGATCTAGTATTATTATCCGGTTAAGATTTAACCTTAGTATTTAGAGCTAAAAAAGAATTATGAACCTGCGAAAAATGTATTCCGCAGGTTTATGAATTTCTATTAAATATGAATATTCAATTCTTCAGCTATTTAAGTGTTAGTGGTTTCCCCATATAGAAGTCGAGGACGGTTGTTTTAAATATATATTCGAACTTTGCTTGCAGGAGTTCTGATTCGGCTACTGCAAGGTCTTTTTTGGCGTTGTTGTAATCCACGGAATTTAACATTCCCACGGTGAATTTCTGATCTGAATATTTAAACGATTCTTTAGAGGCATCCACTTTTGTAGTGGCCGAATTATATTTTTTCAATGATGCCAGAGCATCGGCATAAGCTTGTTGAATTGTTTTGCGAAGGTTAAGTTTGTTAGATTCCAGCGCATATTCAGCATCCTTTACACCAATCCTGGCTTTCGAAACGGCTGTACGCCCCTGCCAGCCATTGAATATAGGCACAGAGAGATTTAAGTAAAAGGATTTATTGTTGTTATCATTGATCTGGTCATTAAATGGCTTATCAACCGAGACGAGCGTGATTGGATTAATATTTTTGATTGCACTTGAATATCCGGTACCCCATGAGCCGCCTAAAGATAGCGAAGGCATCATAGCACCTCTTGCCCGCGAAATATTTAGGTCAGAGCTTTGTAATTTCACTTCGGAGCTCTTAATGTCGGGTTGATTTTGTGTTGCGAAAAGGAAAATATCATCAGCATTGCTTACCAACGCAGGTTTTCCCTGCACCGAGAGCTCTGGTACTTCAATGGCGAAGTTTTCCGTTGAAGGAAGATCAAGCAGCTGCGTAAGTGTAAGGTAAGCCAGATCGAGGTTGTTCTGAGCATCAACAACTGAAAGTTCTTCCGAAGCACGCTGGGCCTCCAGGTTAAAATAATTACCTTGTGCTGCAGTGCCGGCATCAACCATTTTCTTCATACGGTCGACCTGTTGCATTGTGATGTCAAGTTGGCTTTCGGCATTCTTGAGCAGTTCCTGGTAAAAAAGAATTTGCAGGTATGAAGTGGCAATAGTAAGCGATATATCATCCATAAATTTGTCCAGATCATACTGGTTGGCCTTCAGATTTAGTTTGTTTTGCCGCAGTTGGTTTACCTTCTGAAATCCACCAAAAAGCGTTACCGACGACGAGAGATTGAAGTTATCGGACTGCACTCTTTCGGTGGCAAATTGATTGGTATAGCGGTCAACCGATTTCCCGAAATTATAACCGTGATTGGCGAACCCGTTAAGGTCGGGCAGCATAATTAGTTTGCTTTGTAATATATCGGCGTTTGCGCTTTCAATGGTGAGTGAACGTTGTTTGATTTGTATGTTATTGGTAAGTGCATGATCAACACATTTTTGGAGCGACCATTTTTCCTGGGCGTGTAAAGCTATGAAGCTAATGGCGAATAGCAAGCTGAGCGTAAGTTTTCTCATTTTGATGTTTTTATAGATTTTAATTATGGAATCTTTTATACGGACTATGATCAAGAAATGGAACAATCAATTTTTTAGCGAACAAAACGCTGGATCTTCGCAAAAATTATCTCTTTAACTATGCAATTAGCTATAATTTTACAAATTTAGTATTTCTTCCGTTTAATCTCATTTAGAATGAAGATAAGCTTATATGCCAGTGTTTTCTTATTGCTGATTGCAACTTTGCCGGGTGGTTCGGCCGCTCAGTCGCAGGAACCTGTCTCCCGGCAAGGAATCTGCAGGAAGCTGGCAGCCGATACGATTGATGTTTTGCATTACGACATTCACCTTAATAATGTGAATCTGACGGCAAAACAAATAAAAGGTTACACTACCGTTAAGTTTACTCCCCGAATAAATGATTTGGATCATCTTACGCTTCAATTGCTGAGCATGAACATCGATTCCATTTTCATGGGCAAGAAAAAAATTGAAACTTTTTCATATGCCGGAGGGGTACTTAAAATCCCGATCCTTATGCAAGCTGGAATAGGGGATACGTTGGATGCCACGGTTTATTATCATGGACAACCTTATGTAGATCCATCTAACTGGGGAGGATTTCATTTTTCAGGTCAATATGCATTTAACCTGGGTATTGGTTTCGAATCCGATCCGCATAATTTAGGCAGAGCCTGGTTTCCCTGCATCGACGATTTTCACGATCGCGCCACATACGATGTTTATGGGCGGGCGGGAAACGATAAAAAAGCCATCAGTGGTGGAGCTTTGGTATCAGTAATGGATAATGGCGATAAAACAAACACCTGGCATTGGAATCTCGATAAAAGTATTCCGGCCTACCTCGCATCCTTTGCCGTGGGCGATTACACTTTGGTTGCCGATTCATTTCAGGGAATGAATGCCTGGGTACCTATCACATATTATGTTCTTCTTGCAGAAGCCCCAAAAGTGCGCGGAACATTTCTGCACATGAAAGAAATCATGGCAACATACGAATCACATTTCGGGCCTTATCCTTTCGCGCGGGTTGGCATTACTGCTACAGCTATAGGAGCAATGGAACATGCCACAAATATTGCGTTTCCCTATTCAGGGATAACCGGCGACCTTTCCGGAGAAGGGTGGTATGCCCATGAGTTGTCGCACATGTGG
>DASVHX010000256.1:0-4685 GCA_036382355.1 Bacteroidales bacterium | reverse complement strand
TGGAATACCTTTATAAGTGGAATCAGGGTGTTGCAAAAGGTTAGTAATTTTAGATTCAGAATATGTAACATTAAATCCAAATTCCCAGGAAAAGTCTTCTTGTTTAACAGGAATGGTGTTTATTGTAAATTCCACTCCCTTATTTTCCATATTGCCAACATTGGTCAATAATGAAATATCAAAATTGGCACCGGGAGCGATAGGCACAATGCTTAAGAGGTCTTTGGTCTTTTTGATATAAGCGTCAACACTTCCTGATATCCTGCCGTTTAAAAAACCAAAGTCTAATCCTATATTTTGGGTTGTGGTGGTTTCCCATTTAATATTAGCATCATAGGCAGCTGGACGCAGAACATTATAGAAGGTGCCACCAAACTGGTATTGGGCTTTGACTACTCCATAGCTGTAGCGGGGCATGTAAGGATAATAATTCCCAATATCCTGCTGCCCGGTAACACCCCAACCTAAACGGAGTTTTAAATCGGAAACTGCATGACTGTATTTGAAAAATTCGTCCTTCAATCTCCAGGCCAATGCTACAGCAGGGAAATAACCTACGCGGTTGGCTGGCGAAAACTTGGAACTGGCATCCCTGCGAATAGAGGCTGTCAATAGATATTTATCATTGAAAGTATAATTCAACCTGCCAAAATAAGACTCAAGACGATATTCAGGTTTATCCGTTGCAAATTTGGGAATAGTTGTAGAATCTACTAAACCTTTTTCACTATATGAAGCAAAATTATAATCATCCGTATAAAAATCCTGGTAGCTATGTCCTGCCAAAAGATCGAACTTACTGTTAATATTAGTTAACTCTTTTGTATAGAATAATGAAACATCAGCTAAAGTATTGCTCTTACCTTGTTTATAATGACTGAAAATTCCTTTTTTATATGCCGCACTTGCCATGGAAGCAGGCCTGTTATCGTCTCCGCTACCGGCGGCCTTGTCCAAACCAAGATTGACCAAAACATGCAAATCAGGAAGGAAATGTAATTTGTAATCAAATTGTACATTCCCAATAATTCTGTGTACCTGGGAAGTATTGTCTCTCTGTTCGAGTAAACTCAGCGGATTTGGTGCAGTGGCACCTCCGTTTGTATTGATTGGATCACCATTAGCCTTTATCCACTCATAATATCCGCCGTATTTCCTAAATGCAGTATCACTACTCCTTACTGGTTGTGTAGGATCAAAACCAACAGCCCCGCCAATTGCACCACCTTCATCAGCAAAGGTGTTCTGGGTCATACTGTATTTCACATTCAGGTTAACTGCTAAATGGTCATCAAGAAATTTTGGTGAAAGGTTCAGCCCTCCTGTGAAACGGTTAAAATGATTCGTTTTAAGGACACCATCCTGGCTTAAATATCCGGTAGAAATACGGAATGGAATATTTTTAATACTTCCGCTTGCACTCAGGTTGTTATCCCAACCAAAGGCAGACTGATAAATTTCCTTTTGCCAGTCGGTATTTGCGTTGCCTAAAAGTTTCAGGTATGTACTATCACCGGTAGCTAATGCATCGGATTTTACAATACCCCTGATCTGATCGGCATTAAGAACATCAACGTAGTTAGACACCTTACCTAATGATAATTGTGTATTATAGTTGAATTTTATAGCGCCACTTGCTCCTTTTTTGGTAGTGATTATAAGAACGCCGTTTGATGCCCGCGACCCGTAAAGGGCTGTAGCCGAAGCATCTTTTAATACGCTGATTGATTCAATGTCATTAGGGTTAATTGTGTTCAAGAGGTTGGCTGAGCCGGAAAGTCCGTTTCCTTCAACCGGTACACCATCAATAACAATTAACGGATCGTTGCTTGCATTTAAGGAGGCACCTCCACGAATACGAATTGTGCTGCCACCTCCGGCAGCACCGCCGCTCGAAGTGATCTGCAAGCCGGTAACTTTGCCCATCAACAATTGTTCTGATGAAGCAATATTCCCCTTTTGAAATTCTTTGGACGTTACCGAGGTTACAGAGCCGGTCAAATCCGTCTTTTTCCTGGTACCATAAGCGACCACTACAGTTTGTGATAACGTAGTGGAGGTTGATTCCAAAGCAACGTTGATCATTTTCGAGGTTGTTACTGCAACTTCCTGTGGTTGATAGCCGATGAATGAAAAAACCAGCGTTGAGCCAGGTTTTGCACTTAAAGCAAATTTTCCATCAATGTCAGTTAACGTACCGGATGTAGTGCCTTTTACAGCAATACTAACCCCTGGCAATGAGCTGCCATCTGCAGCATCTGTTACTTTTCCCGTTATCTTCACATCCTGTGCATAGGCAACAAATGTAATCGCCCAGGCAAGGAAAAGAAACAGTACCTTCAATAACTTAGAATGTCTCTTCATAAATTTGGTTTTGGTTGTGTTAAACATTGGTAATGCAAAATTACCTGTTAGGTTAAATGAGGTGAATGATTTATGAGGTTTACGAATTTAAGATATTTTTCAAAATATCCTGCAATTCGAACCCCAAATCTATAAAATAAAAATCATCTTCTCATCTTCTTTTTTATGATTTTTTAACAATTTAATAATAATTTTTTGGCATCGTTTCCGCAAACGTTTGCAAACAGCATTCCGTCGTTTACTTTCTATTTTTTTTTATAATGGTCGTCGCCCTTCCTTAATTCATAAACCAAACAAACCTTTATCTTACTAATAGATTGCTCCATCCAATGCCAGAAAACTTACGTCAATGATTAAATAACTTAGTTATATCTTTTCAATTCAGACTCCACCTATTCGCTTTTACAATTGAGAAATTATGATTGTGTTGCCGTCCCTGGACATCAATAGCTAATTAGCAGCTATTTTTAATGATAGCGCAGCCAAATATTTTGCAACTTTACAGTCAAATAGAATGATAACGTCGGTATATTCCGACCTGATATTAGTTCCCAACTAAATGCCAGCATGACCACTCCTATTCCCTTTCCGGGGAAATAAGCTAATTAAAGGCACAACATCATGACAAAATCCAATCCATTGACCATCAAAGATATCGCACGTAACCTGGGCGTTTCAATATCAACGGTTTCGCGCGCTCTGAAGGACCATCCCGACATTAGTGCGGACACAAAACAACTGATACAGGCATATGCAAAACAGATGCATTATAGACCCAATGCACTGGCTTTAAGCTTACGCCGCCAGAAAACATACACTATCGGATTGATCATTCCAACTATCGTGCATCATTTTTTCTCATCCGTAATCAGCGGAATGGAGGATCTTGCCTATAAGGAAGGATATAATCTCATTATTTGTCAGTCCAACGAAAACCAGGTGCGCGAAGCCATTAATTTACAAACACTTATTGATCATCGGGTGGATGGGATACTGGTTTCGCTGAGTAAAACAACGCTCTCGTTCGATCATTTCCAGAATGCCTTAGACGACGGCGTACCTATCGTATTTTTCGACCGTATATGCGAAACAATTGAAACAGACAAAGTAGTTACGGATGATTTTGAGGGAGGACGCCTGGCAACCACACATCTGATCAAACGTGGATGTAAAAATATTATTCACCTTGCAGCACCCCAGAATTTGCTTATTGGGAGAAACAGGCGAAACGGGTTTTGCGAAACATTGAAAAGCCATGGTATTGAAGTGCGCGAGGATCGCATCCTGAAATGCGACACCAGCGAAGAAGTACAAACCCTTCGCAACCACATCCTGAAACTTGCACCTGAAATTGACGGAATTTTTGCAGTAAATGACAGCACCGCCATTGCTGCTATTCAGATTCTTCAGAAAAATGGATATAAAATACCCGACGATATTGCTGTAGTTGGATACGGCGACGGCCCCAATGCCACGATTATCGATCCTGCACTCACTACCATTATCCAAAAAGGTTACGAAATGGGCAGGGAAAGTGTGAAACTCCTGCTTCAGCGTTTGAACAACCCTGCTGTTGAGTTCATGAGCCAGATAAAATCATTTAAACCTGTTTTAAAAATCAGGGATTCTGCATAAGCCTTGTTTGATCCGGATTGGCGTTGAGATTAGAACACGGATAACACAGATTTTACTGATGATCACGGATAAGATAATGCAAAAGTGTAATTTTATAGGGGTGGGGCTTTCTGTTTATTGAAATCTGTTTAAATCCGTCTAATCCGCGTCATCCGTGTCCCAAAATAAAAAGAAAGATATTAATTTGTTCAAGAAGCATATAGTCAGAGATTTATGCAAAAGATTGTTGTCCTCACAGGCGCAGGCATCAGCGCCGAAAGTGGTATCCGCACCTTTCGCGACAGCGATGGGCTGTGGGAAGAATACAGGATTGAAGATGTAGCCACTTTCGATGCCTGGCTAAGGAATCCGGCCATGGTGCAGGAATTCTATAACCAGCGTCGAAAGCAGTTATATGAAGTGCAACCAAATGCGGCGCATTATGCCCTGGTAGAACTGGAAAAAAAATTCGACGTGCAAATTATCACCCAGAATGTGGATGACTTGCATGAACGTGCCGGCTCATCTAATGTCCTTCATTTGCATGGGGAATTGAAAAAATCCCGATCTACGGTTGATCCGGCATTGGTTTACAATATCAAAGGATGGGAGTTGAAGATGGGCGACAAATGTGAAAAAGGTTCTCAATTGCGTCCATATATCGTTTGGTTTGGAGAAGAAGTGCCCATGATTGTTCCTGCCGCAGA
>DASVHX010000255.1:0-8352 GCA_036382355.1 Bacteroidales bacterium | reverse complement strand
TCCATGTATGTAATTCTGCTCCAGAAATCCTGGTAATCAGTATCGTGCATATTCACAACTACATCACTGGCATTGAGCAGGCGCACTGCTTCCTGGCTTTCGTCGCCGTAAGCTTTGGGTACTACAAACAATACTTCCACTCCATTCATTAGCAAACCTTTGGTAAGTCCAAAACATGCAGTTCCTAATCCGCCGGTAATATGTGGTGGAAATTCCCATCCGAACATCAATACTTTCATTTTGTTTAATTTATGTATTTATTTAATGTTATTATTTTTCTTAAAATTATTGATGAGCCAGTTGAGGCGGAGTAGCTCCGCAACATTCCATGCTTGCGAAATTGCGCCACCCGGTTTATGAGGGGGATCACCATCATAAACTTCCGAGATTGTGCCTATTCCATGCTCGGACATAACCTCTTCAAATTTGCCATAAAGCTCCTCGATGAAAGCAAGTCCACTTTGCTCATATAACCGGAGGTAGCCTTCGGCAAAATGACATATCAGCCATACATGCACTGATCCCTGATGATAAGCCAGATCGCGTTCGGATTGGTTTCCAATGTATGTCCCTTTATATGCTATGTTTTTAGGTGCCAGCGAACGTAGTCCCCTTGGTGTCACTAATTCTGACTTTACACAGTCGAGAACACCTTTACGCTGCTCTTCATTCAGCGGTGAATAAGGAAGCGAAGTAGCGAAAACCTGGTTGGGGCGGACCGAACTATCTTTAAATTTCCCGTTTACATAATCAGCCAGGTAGTTTTTGTCGGCCAGCCAGAAAGTTTCCACAAAAGCATCGGGAATGCGTGCAGCAATTGGTTCCCATTCTTTGGCAAATGCTTTCTCACCTGAAGCACGCGCAAGTTCAATAGCAAACATTATTGCATTGTACCATAGGGCGTTAACTTCCACATCGAGTCCTATGCGCGGCGTAACCGGTTTCCCATCTACTATGGCATCCATCCAGGTAATGGCTTTACCGGGCTCACCTGCATAGATAAGTCCGTCCTCTGTCATAAGAATATTGTAAGGAGCACCGCTGCGGAATCCTTCGAGGATAGTTTTCATCCGCTTGCCGTATGCTTTCCAGATATCCTGCTTAGGAACTTTGGAAATAATAATAAGTTGTTGAAGTGTCCAGAAAAACCAAAGTGGTGCGTCAACTGAATTATAGATCGCATTGTCGCCCATGCCCATGTTGGGAAATAGCGGGCCGTGCATCTCCGACAACATATTGTCGAGTACCGCTTTAAAGTTTTTTTGATCGCCTTTGACCAGCGTAAGGCCTGGTAACGCAATAAAGGTATCTCTACCCCAGCGGCCAAACCACGGGAATCCTGCAATGATTTCTGTCCGTTTTCCACGTTTCATCACAAATTGCTCGGCAGCATTTTGCAGGCAATTTTCGAAACTGTTGCGTGGTGTGCGAATTTTTATCTCTTTGTTGAATGCCCGGGCCAGATTAGCTGGATTTATTTCTTCCAGACCGGCTGCAAAGTATATACTCTCGCCTTTCTTTATTGGCAATTCAAAGTATCCAGGTGTGTAAAGGTCTTCCAGATATTCGTATTCACGCGCACGTTCGCGCATATATTCGAAGTTGTAATACCAATCAGGAACATGCACATATTCAGGCTCTTTCGAAAACTGAAGATTAAGATGGGAATAGCCCTGGTACATACGGGTGCGGATGCCATTGGCTATGGTATCGTATTTTTTATCAACAAAGACATTCGCTTTGCTAAGTTGATGTATATTGCGGTATGCCAAAAAAGGCCTGAAGCGCAAGGTTGTTGGCGAATGAGCATCTTCAAGTGTATATTTGATTATAATCCGGTCGTCGTTACTCGTAAAGAGCATTTCTTTGGTAAGCACTAACCCACCAATACGGTAAGTAAGTTTTGGGATAGGTTCTGTAGTAAAGTCGGATACATACTTGTGCCCGCGAGGATTATAAGCGTCTCCTTCAAATTTGTGGATAGCTAAGTTAAACTCATTGTTATGTTGAATAACCGTTTCGTCCAGCGACGACAGGAGAACATGACTTTGATTGTCGATAGCTGGTTGTGGTGCAACAAGAAGTCCGTGGTACTTTCGGGTGTTGCAACTGATAATTGTGAAATTGGCATATGAGCCAGCCCTGTTGGTCCTGATCAGTTCGCGCGAAAGCGAATATTCAAGGTTGATCAGTTGATTCTTTTCGAACTTTATGTAAGCCATATCAGGATACAGATTTATTTGGCGGAAAACGACCCGGGGAAAGGCCCGTTTCTGCAAAGTTAACAATAATTATATGTTGTTCTATCAATTAACAAACCTTAACTTTAAACAGATTAATTTAGTTTAAGGTTTATTTTCAATGTAAAATCATAATAAAATGAAGAGCAACGCGTAATAATTATCAAATCTATATCTTTGAACCATGCAAATCTGCCCTGAAGCAAAACACTTGACGAATACCTGGGTTGGGTGGTTCTTTCTGCTCATTATTGGCTTTATGCTTATGAATTCATGCCGTAAGGACGACGCCATCGACACGAGTCCGGGATTTAGACTGGCTTTTTCTAACGATACGATAATCTTTGACACCGTATTTACTACCATAGGATCGGTAACAAAGCAGTTACATGTTTATAATCGGAGCAACAAAGCGGTAATTATTAGTTCGGTGCGCCTTGCACGTGGTGAAACCTCACCTTTCAGGCTAAATATTGATGGGCGGCCTTCTCTTTCATCTTCAGATATTGAATTGAAAGCTAATGATAGCCTCTATATTTTTATTAGAGTTACCATCGATCCGAATAACACTAACAATCCATTGGTCCAAAGCGATTCTATTTCATTCACTATAAATGGCCATCAACAAAACGTGAAACTGATAGCATGGGGACAGGATGCTTATTTTTATACCAATGCCAGGATCACAAGGAATTATACTTTCACGAACGACAAACCCCATGTAATATACGGACAGTTGATCATAGATTCGCTCTACACGCTGACCGTAGAGCCCGGTACGAAGATTTACTTTCACAAAAATGCACAGTTGGTTATTTATCGTGATGCGACTCTCAAAGTGAACGGAACACTTGAAAATCCTGTTATTTTTCAGGCCGACAGGCTGGAGCATGATTACGATACAGTTCCCGGACAATGGGGCAGTATATGGTTGTATGCCGGAAGTAAAAACAATGAGATTGATTACGCTGAAATCCGGAATGCACAGGTTGGCATACAGGTAGATGCTGAAGGTATTTTAACCGAACCTGAATTGCTGATGAGTAACACCAGGTTCAGCAATATTACCAATTATGGACTTTTAGCCAGAGGTGCATGGATAAAGGCAGTTAATTGTGTATTTGATGGCTTCGGGGGAAATGCTATTTCATTTAATTCTGGTGGAAATTATGATTTAAGGCACTGTACCATTGGCAATTACTGGATGCTTTCAGCCAGGCGCACGCCGTCATTATCCATTAGTAATTATTACATCGATCAAAAGGGAGTATCTCATTTGCAGGACCTTCAGCAGGCTTATTTTGGCAATTGTATTATATATGGTGAGAAGGAGGAAGAAATTAGTCTCCAGAAAAAAGAAGGCGCAGCTTTCAATGTGGTATTCGAAAACTGCCTGCTGCGTACAATTCTTACTTCAGATGCCCCTGCCTTATTTTCATCCTGCATCAGGAATAAGGCACCACAATTTAAAAATTTAGAAAAGTATTTTCATAACCTGGAATTGGATACACTTTCGCCTGCCAAAGATATTGGAGCCATGCAGATTATTTCAGGCGCCTATCGCGACATTACAATCGATATAAAAGGAGTTTCGCGTATTTTGGATGCCGGGCCCGATCTCGGTGCATTTGAGCGGATGGAGCCAAAGTAATTGTTCATATTTATTATTCACGCTAAGCCATATTTATCTTTATATTTGTATAAACCAAATGTTTAAGAACATGAAGAAACTGAACAAGCCTATCTTATTAGCGGTTTCAATTTTATTGTTATCGCTTGGCGCAAATGCACAGGATTGCGCCGGTTATTACCCGGTTAAAGAAGGTACCATACTGGGGTACAAGAGTTTTGATGACAAAGGCAAAGCTACGGGAGTCAGCAAGCAGACCATTGTTAGTAAAACTGCAACGGCAAAAGGAGCCGATTACGCTGTAAAAAGCGAAATATGGGATGCAAAAGACAAACTCTTGTCTGAAGCAACGCTTATTATGCGGTGCGAAGGTGGGAAATTCTTCATGGATATGAAAAATTTTATGGACCCCAAATCAATGGGCGATATGAAGGATATGCAAATGGAAGTTAGCGGCATCGATATGGAAATTCCTAATGAAATGGTTGTTGGGCAAACTTTACCCGATGCCAACATAACTATGGCATTTTCTGCGAATGGCATGGTTATGATGAGGATGACAGTGAACATTACAAACCGCAAAGTTGTAGCCCAGGAGAGCATGGCAGTGCCTGCAGGTACATTCGATTGCCTGAAACTGACATACGACATTGAAACCAAAGCAATGTTTAAAATGACGGCTTCAATATCTCAATGGATGGCAAAAGGTCCGGGCGTTGTAAAAACTGAAACCTATGATAAGAAAGGTAAGCTTTCAAGTTCCCAACTGCTCACCGAATTCAAGAATTAGTATCAGCATATTTAACTTTTCACAATCCCTCCATTCCGGGGGGATTTTTTTTCGACTAAAAATACGATCTTTGCACATTACCACATGATTTTGCCAAACTTCATACTTTGAAATTCAGCCTCATTACCGGTTACCCGTTTTGGATGGTTCTGCTTTGCTTACTCACAGGCACTGCATATGCCTTAGTGTTGTATTACCGCAACCCCATACCCGACAGTACTCCGCGCATGGTATGGTTTTTGGCTGTTCTGCGGTTTCTGGCCATAAGTACTATAACTTTCCTGCTTTTGTCGCCCATGTTGCGCATGCTTAGCCGGCGCACCGAAAAACCGATTGTAATCCTGGCGAACGACGAAACGCAATCCATTGTTGCAGGTGCTGATTCAACGTTTTACAGGAAGACATTCGTTAAAGAACTGGATAAGCTTGCCAGCGAACTTGGCGAAAAATATGATGTAAAACGGTATGGTTATGGCGATAAGCTTACCAATGATTTTGATGATAAATACATAGGCAAACAAACCGATATGGCTGAACTCTTCAACGAAATCGGTACCCGGTATGCCAATCGCAATGTAGCAGCATTAGTGCTTGCCGGTGATGGTATTTATAATACAGGCCTCGACCCGCTTTATGCTGCTGAAAATGTAAATTATTCTATTTATACCATAGCCCTGGGTGATACCATTGTACAACGCGATGTAGTCCTGGCACATCTGCAATACAATTCAGTGGCTTACCTGGGCGATGATTTTCCTTTGGAAATGGTGGTGAATGCATTTAAGAGCAATGGACTAAATACTACTTTAACCATAATGCACGGCAAAGAAAAGTTATTTAACAAAGATATCCGCATCACCTCCGATAATTTTACACAAACTGTTTCTGTCAGGCTGAATGCTTCTCAGAGCGGATCTCAACATTACCGGATCAGCCTTACAACGGTGAACAATGAAATAAGCCGGGCCAATAATTCAGCAGATATTTTTATAGATGTCCTTGACGGACGACAAAAAGTACTCATTATAGCATCCGCACCTCATCCCGATATTTCTGCCTTGCGCCAGGCTATTGGTAACAATCGTAATTATCAGGTTACCGACAGGTTTACAGATAATCTGAACGAACCTATGGCGCAATACAGCCTCATCATTCTTCACCAGGTGCCGTCGGTAACCGATGCTTCTTCTAAACTACTTCAGGATATTAAGACTATGGGTATACCAGTGCTTTATATACTTGGCGCCCAGTCAGCTTTACCTCTCATAAACGGACTTAAAACCGGAGTTTCAATTACTTCCGGAAATGGCAGCACGAATGAAGCATTGCCGGTTGTTGCGCCTGGATTCGCGCTGTTTACCCTTTCCGATGATATGCGCAAGGCGTTTCAGGAGTTTCCTCCGCTCTGGTGCCCTTTTGGGCAGTATCGCATCGCCACATCAACTACACCTATGTTATACCAGCATATAGGCTCTGTTACTACCGAAATGCCCTTATTACTTTTTAACCAGGGTGTTGAAGGTAAAAGTGCTGTCCTTACTGGTGAAGGTATCTGGCGTTGGCGCGTGAGCGATTTTGCACGTAACGGAAATCATAAGCTTTTTGATGAAATGATGAGTAAAATTGTTCAATACCTTTCGGTGAAATTGGATAAAAGCCTTTTCAGGATCATCATGAAAAATCATTATTCGGAAAACGAAGCAGTTGAAGCAAATGCAGAAGTCTACAACGAAAGTTACGAATTGGTGAACGAAGCCGATGTTTCGCTGGATATCACGGATGAAAATGGCAAGAAGTTTCCTTATACATTTGGGCGCACAACAACGG
Source organism: Bacteroidales bacterium (assembly GCA_036382355.1). GTDB lineage: Bacteria > Bacteroidota > Bacteroidia > Bacteroidales > DASVHX01 > DASVHX01. The sequence goes on along the minus strand of DASVHX010000255.1, from coordinate 1,865 downwards.
CTTATCATCTGAACCTGGGCAGCTTTCCTCCTGGCGTTTACAAATACGCTGCTCATGTGGTATCCACAGGAAAAAGTTACACGCGTATGGGCGAATTCGTAGTTACCGCGCTGAATATTGAATCGGCAGTAACAATAGCTAACCATCACCTGCTTTTCAACCTGGCTAATAGTCATGGCGGAACAATGCTTTATCCTAAGAATATGCAATCGATTAAAGATTTACTCGAAAAACGTGATGATATAAAAACAGTTGTTTATTCAGAGCGTCGTTATACCGACCTTATAAACATATTCTGGGTTTTCCTGTTAATTGTAGTTTTGCTCGGAACCGAATGGGTATTGAGGAAGAGGGCAGGGGGATATTAGAATAGGGGCAGGGGGGCAGGTGAAAATTTCTAATCGATCTAATTGATCTAATTTCTAATTGCCCTAATCGAGCCATGAAATTCTTAGCAAGCAATTCAATATGGATAGAGAAATGGCACCTGGCACTTGGAATATTAATCCATAAATTGAAATTAAAAAACCTAAAATGACTCCACTCACTTTACTTATTATAATTACAATTATTATTATCGCCAGTTTTATAGCAGAACAGCTATTGGCATTGCTTAATTATTCTCGAATGAGCTATCCGATACCTGATTTGCTGCGAGATGTGTATGAAGAAGATCGATACCGAAAATCGCAGGATTACCATCAGGCTAATTTTGTTTTCAGTGTTGTGAAGGACTCACTTTCTACATTGATAATATTGGCTATGCTATGGTTTGGTGGTTTTGCATATATCGATTCATTCGTGATTGCGTTTACCGGAAATGCGATTTGGCAGGGACTGGCATTCTTTGGTTTGCTGGGGCTCGCTTCCAGCCTGCTTTCGCTGCCTTTCGATGTGTATCATACGTTTGTTATCGAGGAAAAGTTCGGATTCAATCGCACAACTCTGGTTACCTTCATCAAGGATTTACTGAAAGGCTGGCTCCTGGCAATATTGTTTGGTGGCGGAATACTTGGAGCGATTATAGCTTTGTACAAAGCCACGGGGCCAAATTTCTGGTTCATTGCATGGGCTATGGTAACTGGTTTTATGTTGTTGCTAACCTACTTCTATTCATCCTTAATTGTGCCACTCTTCAACAAACAAAAACCGCTGGAGCAGGGACCGCTACGCGAAGCAATCGAAGTTTTTGCTCAAAAAACCGACTTTAATCTTTCCGGAATTTTTGTAATTGATGGATCGAAACGTTCCACCAAAGCAAATGCATATTTCAGCGGGTTTGGCCGGCGCAAAAGAATTGTGCTATACGATACGCTGATCAGTGATCATTCTACGGAGGAACTGGTAGCTATATTGGCACACGAAATCGGGCATTACAAATACCACCACACACTGAAAGGGATGGTGGCTGGCATTTTTCAAACCGGCGTAATGTTAGGATTATTTTCACTCATAGCTGGGAATCCATTGCTTTCGGAGGCTCTTGGTGTTGCCCATCCGGCGTTTCACCTGGCTTTGATGACATTTGCACTGCTCTACAGCCCTGTTTCGCAGGTTACAGGCCTAATAATGAATATATTTTCGCGGAAGCATGAATACCAGGCAGATGCTTTTGCTGCAACGAACTACAATACAGAACATCTGATAACGGCATTAAAGAAATTATCGAAAAGCAATCTCAGCAATCTCACACCTCATCCTGCTTATGTTTTTGTAAATTATTCGCACCCACCCTTGCTCAAGAGGTTGGAAGCCCTTGTCCGCCTTTCGCACTGATTTATTCTCCCACCACACTGCCCAGCAGACCTTTTGCCACATGCGTTATTGTAAGGAATGCATCGAGTTTGCGTGCCTCATTGTATTCG